>BTUB01000001.1:0-34247 GCA_045863215.1 Candidatus Babeliales bacterium
GCACCGGACAAACCTAATCCACTTATTAGTGCAGCAGCAGTGGGGGATTGGGTACTTTTTAAATGGCTTATCCTACAGGGAGCCAATCCAAAAAATCCTCTTCGTCAAAAAGGTGTACTTACTAATCCTGAACAGATTATTAAGAGCCCAACCGTATCCATTCCTAATAAATCAGATTTTATAGATATTTTAGAGGGCAAAAAATAGCTCTGGGACTTGCGTTTTGAAAAATTCATAGTAACCTAGAAAATATATGAGGTTTATATGAATTCATCCCACTTTATAGCTCTTTTTCTCCTATTTTTATTGCCTGGATGTGCACCAAGTTCCAGTAAGCAGGTTACCCGAATTCTTGCCGGTTATTCTTCTCAAAAAGTAATTCGAATCCAACAAGCGAATCACGCTACCCCACCGATCACCATCTGGGTTCACGGCACACGCTTTTTCCCAGAACCGGTACTAAAAAAATTCTTTTATTGCAAAGATGGACTTCATCATTACACTTCATTGGATCCAAGCTACCGTCATTATAAGTTAGCCCAAACCCTAATCGAATCCGATCCTGAAAAATATGATGCTCAAAATTTCTATCTTTTTGGATGGTCAGGCATCTTATCTTTTAAAGAACGAGAAAAAGCAGCCAGAAGGCTCTATCTTCAATTAAAAAAACTTCGTGAAGAATATTTACAAAAATTTGGCGTAGAACCGATAATTAGAATTTTGGCTCATAGCCATGGCGGAAATGTGAGTCTCTTACTTGAAAAAGTAAAAGATACACATGATACTGCATTCACTATCGAAGAACTTATTTTGCTTGCAACACCCGTACAAGCAGAAACCCAACAGTGCGCGCATGCTTCGCTTTTTAAAAAAATCTATTCACTCTACTCGCATTTAGATACACTGCAAGTAATTGATCCTCAAGGATTGCAAACTAAAGGCTCACCATTATTTTCCGAACGTCGTTTTAAAAATGATGATAAAATTTGCCAATGCGCAATCAAAATGAATGGCCGTTATCTTATGCATGTGGAATTCATTAAAGGAAAATTTTTGTGTAAACTGCCATTTGTGCTCACTGCATTGGATGCTTGGCAAAAAGATCTTGCATTTAAAAATGAAAATTGGCATGCTGCGCCAAGATGCTTAAATGTTGCAATCAAAAATGATTCATCAAAAGCAAATTGGCAAGCTTTATAAAAAAATACTACATCAAGGAAATTTTCATGAAATATCTATATGCTTTTACTCTGTCCTTTTTTTCTTTTTCTCTTCTGGCTATGTTAGAATCTCAATCACCAAAAGGCTGGGATCCTCTTACTTATTCTGATCCACAAATATTGAACAATTACTTAGAATATTATCGTGCGCAAGAATTTTTAAAAAGTATACCATGCATATATGAACCAATGAGAACACACACGTTTGAAAAAAAATATTCTTATGATTCTTTTGTCAATTTAAATATAAACCATATACAACGTTTGCGATCAATCATTCAAAAGTTTGGATGGCCTTCAGAAGAAATGTTTGATTCTGAATGCACGCAAGGCGCATTCCTTATTGCACAATATGCGAATCACAATCCTGAATTTCAACAATCAGCTCTCAAGGAATTAGAAAAAATAAAAGTCAGTGTTCCGGCCAATAATATGCATAGTTCTCAACCCCTCATCCTGCAAAATAAAGTGAATTAGAATTAATGAAAAATTTTAACAGGCTCCTCATATTATTTTTTGTTTTTTCTTTAAAAGGTATGTCTTTTTGTGAAAAGACCTATCTTGCACGATTTGATGGACTTGTAGATGCTGAATTAACCCTCATGAAAGAACATCAACAGGCAAAAAAAACTTTGCTTGAAATGTTACAAGAAGATCAAGATTTACGAAGACAAGCTCTACAAGCTGGCCATCTTTATAATACCAAAGAAGCTGAAAAACTTAGTAAAAAACATATTGTTATATTACAAACAATTATTGAAAAATTTGGCTGGCCAAGCCAAGAAAAATTTGATGAAGATTGTTCTTTTGCTGCATGGACAATTGCGCAACATGCAAATCATAACATTCAATTTCAAAAAAAGGCACTTGAGTATATTTCAGATTTGAACGAAAGATTTGCATTAATTTACTGGATCTTTTTAACTGATCGCATTTTAGCAAACGAAAGTAAACCACAATTATACGGTACTCAATATGCAAAGGATGGTAAACTATGGCCCATTAATGATCCCGATAATTTAGAAGCCCGTCGAAAAAAGATGGTCTTATCATCAATGGATCGCTATCAAGATCTTATGGCCCAAAAATTTGCACTCATTAAACCCCCATCATCTGCTTTGCCTTTGCAATGATAGCAGCGGCATCAATATCGGCCCATTTTAAAAGTTCTTCAGGCTTGCCAGACATGGGCAATTGAGTTACCGCCAAACAATGAATTTCAAAACCCTTATTAGCAAGTGCATAGACAATCGATTGACCCAACCCACCTTCCAGATAATGATCTTCAACCGTGATAATTTTTTTTGAACTGGTTTGGGCAACCTTTTCGATGGTTGTTATATCAAGCGGTTTAATACTATACAAATCAATCACAGATGCACTGACTCCTTCTTGCAATAATTGCGCACGTGCTTTTAGTGCTTCGTGCAAAGTAATTCCTGCGCCAATAATTAAAACATTATCAGCATCACTTGAGTGAAGCACTTTACAACCACCAATCTCAAATCTTTCATGTGCATCATAAATCACGGGCGTTTTTTCTCGCGTAGTACGAATATATGAAATTCCTTTATCATAATGCGCCATCTGCTCCATGAGTGCTTGCGTACTTTGCGCATCACAAGGATATAACACAATTGATTCTGGAATTGCACGCATCATAGCAATATCTTCCAAACCCATCTGCGAAGGCCCATCTTGGCCAATTGAAACCCCAGCATGCGACCCGGAAATTTTAAGTGCAGATTGATCAATGGCTGCCATACGGATTTGATCATGTGCACGCGTTAAGAAGCACGCAAAAGTTGAGATAAATGGTAGTTTATTGCTTTTGGCAAATCCCACTCCCATACTTATCATATTTTGTTCCGCAACAAAACATTGGAAAAAACGCTCCGGATATTTTTGTTCAAATAGTTCGGCAAAAGTAGAATTTTTTACCTCCGCATCAAGTGCCACAACTGCTTTACTTGCGGCTCCTAATTGCATAAGTGCTTGGCCATATGCCATACGTGTGGCAATCTGTTCACCTTTTTTATAAGTGGTGGGATGAATCGTGATCCGCTCATTTTTTTGTATTTCATTTTGTTTAGTGGGCATGTTTGGATGCCATGCATATGAATATCCATTTGCCGCGGCAGATGCAAAACGCTGCTCCATTTGTGGCAAAATTTCTTCTAATTCTTTTTGACTAAACGCTTTTCCATGAAAGCCTTCTTTATTTTCTACTCGATCAACACCATAGCCTTTTATCGTTTTTGCGATAATCATTGTTGGATGATCTTGATACGTACGGGCTTTATCTAATGCTCCCACAATTTGTTGCATATCATGCCCATCAATCACAAGTGTTTTCCAACCAAATGCCTCAAATTTTTGCGCATAACGCTGCGCATGCCACCCATGAATAGTTTCGGTGCTTTGGCCCAAACGATTACAGTCAACAATTCCCACTAAATGAGAAAGTTTATAATACGCTGCAATTTCAGCAGCTTCCCAAATAGATCCTTCGGTCAGCTCGCTATCTCCCATCAATACATAGGTATAATTTTCTCGTTTATCTAATCGATCTGCTAAAGCTTTTCCTACACCTATACTCAATCCTATTCCTAAAGATCCTGTTGATGCTTCTACATATTCTAAACGAGCCGTTGGATGTCCTTCCAGCGGTGATCCAAATCGCCGATACGTAAGCAATTCATCTGCAGTAAGCTTGCCCAATTCTTTCCATGCTGCGTATAAAATGGGTGCAGCATGCCCTTTTGAGAGAATAAAATGATCATTATAAGAATTTTGCATAGTATCTGGATCAAATCGCATCGAGTAAAAAAAAAGGGCAGCAACAATATCCGCTGCAGATAAAGCTGAAGTAGGATGCCCTGAACCTGCTTGAGTAGTCATTTGCAAAGATGCCACTCTCATTTTATATGCTTTATGCTCAAGAAATTTTTTTAACCCATGCAACATCTTTTTCTCTCCTTGCTTTGTTTCTTAAGACATAGCATATTCGTGGTAATTAGTGTATTTTTTTACTCACTTTAAAAAAAGGGAATACTATGAAAAAAGCTTTATTCTTTTTGGTTTGTTCTATCATGGGTGTAGCTTATACCCCTGCTTCTCATGAAACATATATGCAGACTTTACAAAGAGTAACCACCATAGTACAAAATATTTCTCAAGATCTTATTGCAGACATGTCCAAAAATCCTACTCGTTCAAGCAATGCATTTTCACCTGATTCATATTGTTCGAAAATGGCAGAAGCCATTCAAAAAGAAATGGATGCAATTCTAGACAACAAAAATCCAGATCAATTGAGCCAAGAAGATAAAGAAGTAATACAAATGCTCGGAACATATATTGAACAACTTAATGCATATAGCAAATATGCTATAAGTTAATGATTGGAAAATGGATGTTTTACTGATTTACTTTTTTTTAGGATTCCTGCGCCACTGATCTTACTATGTGCGCTCTTTATCCATTTTTTATGCTTTAATGTACTAAGCAATTTCAGCTAATTCGACAAGCGATAATTTCATATTGAAATTATCATATAATTTGCTATCATATAATATATAGAAAGTAATTAAAAATGGAGGTTTATATGTTTTTTACGAGACTTTTATATTTTCTTACCTGTATTTTAATGCCCTATTCTCTTTTGAGCATGGAAGTTAAAATTTTCAATGTGGGTCAAGGCAATTGCACGGTAATTACGTATCCAGGGCAACCTAGTTTATTAGTAGATGCTGGTTCAGATCAACTCCCTCAACAAAAATCTTCAGATCTTATTTCATCCATTTCTTCGTATTTGCAGCAACATAGCTCCCATGGCATTTGTATATTAATTAGTCATCCTGAAAAAGATCATGCCGATTGGATACAAAAAATTATTGGTAACCTTCCGGGATTAGTACAAAATATTACCGTAGGCGGAAACAAAGAAAGTTATTCAAAATTTTTGCCCTCAGAGTGGATTTCTTCTCTTTTTGATTCTACCCATATTACCAATCATCATCCTTCGCACTTGCCATCATACTGTTCAATTTGGCATGCCGGATACAATCAACCAAAAACAAATAATCAATCATTAATTATCTGTGCTGAAGACACAAATTTTCGTGTTATTTTACCGGGAGATTCAGGAAGTACAACATTCAATCAACAAACTATTGTTCCAAGCAATAAACCAACATATTTTGTAGCAAATCATCATGGGTCTCAAAAAGAAGGCGCTAACAACCCAACCATTTTGCAAGCTTTGGGCCCGAAAGCAATTATCATAAGTTCAGGAATGCACGGTAGATACCATCATCCAACATTTGATGCTCTTTCGGCATTTGCACAGATAACGCAACCCACTCAAAATCAATACTATATTAATGGAGAAACGGCCCCCAATTTAATAGGTAATTCACAAACTCAAGCCATTATAAATTATAGCAGTAACTTCAGTGTATATCGCACTTCCCATCCTATTTTTACAACTAATAGCATGGGAAATATTACAATAAATTCTCAAGGATTAACTACCACTCAAACAAGTAACAATGCAGTTGAAACTTTACACAAATCATATTTTACTGATTTTAATTTCAATACGATTGTTCGTTTATTTTTATCAAAAACTAATATTAACGATAGTCACATACAACAATTACGATATTTACCATTAGCTCTTACTTATTTTGATTTACAAAATAATTACATCACCGCCCACAGCATTGCTCAATTAATTGCATTATTACAGCACAGACAAAGCCAACAAATTGCTCATCCATTACTAATTAAAACTTCTGGCAATAATATCGGCACTCTAGAGAGGGTAAAACCCGTAATACAAGGATCTTGTGCTGCGCAGCAATTGCCATCATCAATAAAAATCTCTTGGAATCAACCATTGGCATGGATGGCTACTACTATAAATGCACTCCAGTACGATCCAACACAAGAAAATCCAAGTCCTTCAGAAGAAACGGTGAGGAGCAATTTGCAACAATTAAGCAGTGGCACCAGAATCAGTTCTCCATCTACTTGGGATTTTTCAGATATATTTGTACATTTGCCAGCAAGCACCTGGTGGTATAATTATTCTTCAGATAGTCAATGTAACTTTACTATTCCTGATATTTTTGCCGCATGGCGCGCAAAGAATACTAATACCTTCCTATTTACCAGCAATCGAACAAGTTATGTCGTGGATTCTACCATTTTCCAATTACAGGGAACTGCTCCATGTGGTATAACACAAAACTATGAAAACTGTGCTCACATTTCTACTCGTTTTGCCACCGGTGATGGTCTTCAAAATGCCGATAATTTACAAGGAGCTCAAGATCATACATGTCAATTTGAATTCGCACAGCCAATATCTAACGATGGCATCGCAATATTAACCGTTGAAAATCAAAATAAATTAAATATATGGAAAAAAGAAAATTCTGCGTGGCTATTAAAAAGAACATATAATTATAGCAAGCCAATACAATATGCAGGATTCAATGATTTAAATCATTCAGTACTGGTAAAATTTGTTGATAATACCAGTGAGTATTTACCACTGGAGCTAAAAGCGATTCATAAATAAATTTTATTTACTTTTTTTTGGGATTTCTGCGCCACTGATCTTTTTGAGGACTCGTAATAAGCTTAGCAATTTGCTGAGCTCCCTCACTCATTTTGACGTTTTTAGACGTATTAAGTGAGCGATTCCAGTAATTACGCATTTTTTCACGGCTACTTGCAATTCTAAGTTTTAATCGTTCAAAATAACTTTTTATCATTTTTTCTCCTTTGCGCAATAACACTTTTCTAATAGAAATTATAGCTTATTTTCTATTGATAAAACAATGGTTTTAATTATTAAATAAAACCACATATTAAGCCTTTTTTTTGCTATACTTACATTCATGCAATTATATAAAACGGTACGCACTTGTGCCCACTCCATACTCACCTTTATGCACGTGCAACTTTTTATCACCCTTATTTCAATGCCCATCTTATTATGCTGGGGTATGCCACTTTCTCTGCTTAGTTTTGCAGGCAATTTCTTTTTTGGTCCGATTCTTATCGCTTTTTTGCTGCTTTCTTCGCTCATTTTCTTTTTTCAACTTCTTGCTCTTCCGTCTGGGGCTTTTATTTACGCGTTGGAAAAGCTCACCACGTTTTGGATGTATATCCTGCGCTTGCCCTCACATCAATCATTAGTAGCATTACCAAAACCTCCATTAATAACCTCTCTCGTTATTATTTGTATGGCCCTACTCATTTTACATTGCAAAAAAATCGATACTCCTTTAAAAGGTATTGCTGCGTATACGATTCTGCTCATTATCAGTGGCATATGCTTGGCTCTCACCGCATATTGGGCTATTCCGGTGCAAACCATACATTGCCATTCAGGACAAATAACGTTGGTTTATCATCATAAACAACTTGCTCTTATTGATCCGGGAGTTATCGGCCAACGGATTTCAGCACCCAACTGGTGCGAATATACCCTCATGCCTTATTTAGCAAAAGAATATGGCACAACGTGTATAGATTATTTGATACTTTTACAACCGAATGGCGTAACATTCGATGCGATCGCACGATTATTGGAAAAAATTAAAATAAAAAGAATGTATATCCCACTTTGGACCGGCACGTTACCCAATCACTGGTGGAAATATTATTTTAGGTTGGTGGGGCAGTGTAAAAAAACAGGATGCACTCTTATTCGCTTACATTCGAAGGATATACATACCATCTTTTTGGGCAAGGAATCAATTGCTATTACCCCTCTAGAAAGCACCCTTTCCAATCATGAATATACCTATCCTGCATTTCATATTTCCGGAACTATAAACTCTTATGAAATTGATATATATTCACAAAAATTTTAAAAAACCTAATCTATTGCTTCACTCTATGCAAAATTGCTACTATATAATTGTAAAAAACTAACCCTTTTTTTAATGGAGAGAGAAAAATGAAGTATATGTACGCTGCCCTTTTATCACTGGGACTTCTGGCCACGGGACTTGCGCAGGCAAAAGCTGAAGAAACTAAAAAAACACACGTGATTAAAAAGAAAAGCACCAAAAAAGCAGCCAAGCCAAAAGCCAGAGCGGCAAAAGTTCAACCAAAAACTCGTAAATTAAAAGCAAAA
Organism: Candidatus Babeliales bacterium; assembly: GCA_045863215.1. Classification (GTDB taxonomy): domain Bacteria; phylum Babelota; class Babeliae; order Babelales; family Vermiphilaceae; genus BTUB01. The sequence continues at coordinate 8,380 of BTUB01000001.1, forward strand.
CCTAAAAAACAAGTTTATAAAAATGTTAAGCCGGCACGAAAACCGGCTGAAATAAAAGAATCAGTTCCTACAAAAACCGCTGAACCAATTTCGACCCCTAAAACTACTGAAGAAACCGCATATCAAAAATTCACCAATTGGCTCGGATTGGGAACCGGCGCAGGTACTGCCGCAAAACAAGCATTAGTGGGACACCACAGAGCAGCAGGCTATCATATTGGGCCTCGTGATTGGCATGATAATTTTCCTGACTGGTGGGTAAAACAAGGACGTGGATGGACCTCAGCCGATGTTAATGGCACCTGGTATTTTGGTGGCCACCCGTATGAATGGTGGGAAAATAAAGCATTAAAAGGAGAATATGATTCATATTTCAAAAACGTAATTCGCCCTACATATTATCACGCACATCCTGAAAAGAGATAATTTTAGAGGGCCGCTTAATGCGGCCCTTTTTCTTATTCTTTAAAATTGAATGTTCCCTCACATACAATTTCATACAACGCTTTTCTCCCTGATGGTTTTTCACGGGCTTGCAAATCTGTAGAAAGTACTTTCACATCAGCCGGCTTGCCAATCACACACATAGCTTCAACTTGATAATTGTTAGGAATATTCAACACTTTTTGGGCTCTTTCATAATCAAAACCTCCCATCCCATGCACCACAAGCCCTTTCATATATCCTTGCAAAGTGAGATTTTGCCATGCAGCACCTGTATCAAAACTATGGCACCGATTTACGCCACCATTTTTAGATACTCTTTTGGATACCATCACCACAAGTACCGATCCATTTTTACACCATTCTTGATTAAACGGTACCAATAAATCAAACATTGTATCCCATTCAGCCGTTCCACGATACGCATACATAAAGCGCCATGGTTGCTCATTAGATGATGAAGGAGCCCAGCGAGCCGCTTCAAAAAGAGGCATTAATTCTTGCTCAGTCACCACCTGGCCCGACATTGCTCTGGCAGACCATCGATTTAAAAAGAGACTATCTACCTCCGCCACCTCAGGCTGACGATTTGTTTTGATCATCGCAGAAGGATTCACACTGTAAATTGAGGTATTTAGCGCCATTAGAGACACACAAATGGCAAAAAAGATAAGATTCATTTTTTTCTCCTTAAAAGGTTAAAAACTACTGATTTTTTACGGCATTAGCTTATCAAGGACCGGAACAAAATTATAGGGAAAAACTCTTGTTTTTCACCATAAATAATTGCTATTATGAAATTGATACAGAGCCGTCCAGCTACGGAATTTGCATATTTGAAAGGAGAAAATTATGAGATTTATATTAAAAATTATTTCTTTAGTAATGATCTTTGTAAGCATTACTAATTTTGCACATATTTATCACCAAACAAAAAGTTACGATCGGGTTGGCTATTGCTGTTATCGAGAAGATGGCACTTTTGTGCCTCAACAAACCATTCGTTGGGCAGATGATTTTGCCGATGAATGGCCACGACGCGGTGTTACCAATGAAGGCATAGTAGGCTTTGCTGATATGTCTGAACAACCGCTTATATCAGGCTTTGAACGAAGTGCTTACAACACTCCAAAGTAATAAAAATGGAATAGGTAAAATAGACAAAAACGAAAATAGGAGAGTGATATGAATAAAAAAGTAATGAGTATAATCCTCCTGCTTCTTGCAGGAATTAACGGCCTTTCATTTGCACGAGGTGCTCGTGGTGGAGGCTTTGGTGGTGGCCGTGGTGGCTTTGGTGGAGGTCGCGGTGGAATCGCACGCGGTGGCGGATTTGCTGGTCGCGGATTCGGCGGGGGTAGAAGCTTTGGCGGTGGCCGTAGCTTTGGAGGAAGAAGTTTTGGTGGCGGTCGTAGTTTTGCCGGTGGAAGATCCGGATTTGCACGCCCTTCAGGATTCACCAGATCTGCAGGAATTTCAAGGCCAGGCGGTATCGCAACTCGTCCCGGGGGCATTTCTTCTAGGCCCGGTGGTATAAGCCGTCCCGGTGGAATTGGTACCCGTCCGGGTGGCATTTCTAGGCCAGGCGCCAGCACTCGTCCCGGCGGAATTTCAAGACCCGGCACTGGTACTCGTCCAGGCAGACCGGGTGATAGACCAGGAAGACCGGGCAACAGGCCAGGTAGACCAGGACATCCAGGAGATAGACCAGGTAGGCCTGGTGGACGTCATCGTGGAGACAGATTTGGTCGTCGTGGTGATAGATTTGGCCGTCGAGGAGATCGTTGGGCAGGTCGTGGCAGAAGATGGTGGGGCGGCTATTGGAATGGTGGCTGGTATGCACCAAGCTGGTGGTTATGGGGTTCATTGCCATTGTTAATCGGTGGCTTATGGTATTACAACGGTCTCACTTACCCGCAATGGCAAGAATATGCTGAATCAGATCCAGAGGTATACAATTATTACACTACCTATGTAGTACCTGCATATGAACAATATCAGGCTAATCCTTCATCAGTACAAACTAAGGATGTAGAAGTTCCAGAATATGATGATGAAGACTACAATTCAGAAGATGAAGAAGTAGAAGAAATAGAAAATAATGGAAACATTATTACGTAGTAAAAATGGGGCGGGAAGATTTCCCGCCCTTCTTATTTAGGAATGCCGTGAAAAAAAAATTATATATTTTTCTTTTAATCACCGGAAACATATATGCGATTAATGAGAATTGGTATATGGGTGGGCAACCCTATTATAATTTTGGCTCAAGTTATTATAACAATTATGGCCAAAATTATTACTGGGGCGGTGATGGCTGGATATTCAAAACAGGTTATAAAGCTCCCACTGAGCGCTGCTGCAGACGCGTAAAATGCATTCGACCATGCACCTGGTGCAGAGCATATAGAAAATCTTTACCAATCGAAAATAATAGTTGTTGTAACGGGGTATGCCAACCCTAAGGAGATTTTATGAAGCACTTGTTTTTACTGCTGGCCATGCTGGCAACAAGTCTATCTATAAATGCCGATCCATTTCCTCATCCGTGTGATGCAAATAGCCGAGTAACTAATAATAAGTGTCGCAAAAGTTGCGGTGATGCGTGCGCTATGGCTGCAAAATGCGCCAACAATCATGGCTGCAATGCCAAAGAATGTGTGCCCTTTGCCAACTGTTGTTTGCAAAGATGTGGGCCCTTCACACGCATACTTCCGGGCGATTATGATTCATATAAGGAAACTAAGCATACTTTTTGGCATGTACCACCCTGCACTCCACGCAATGATTCAAAATTCAAAGGATATTTATATAAAGGCATGTGGTGGGATAATATGGGTGTACGCTTCTGGGCCTTTAGAAATAGCACTAATAATACTATCACTATCCAGGCTTTAAGTGGGGGAGAAATTAAGGATATCCCAGCTGGTGATGTCGCAAACATCAACAGAGGAGAAAGCTATGCCTTTAGAGTGCAATCTCCTGCTCGCCGCTTTGAACTCTTTAATAGCGATATGCATCATATTGAAGTGTTTATCAATATCCGGGGAGACTTGGATTATAGGGTTGAGCCTATACTGGAAAAAACAGCCAAAAGAGGATCTGTACGCGATCAAGATATAATACCCCGGTTCTAAAGAATTCGACGTTTTAAACCCGCAAAGTAGCACATTTGGCCTCTTTTTAGACTATAAAAGGGGCCTTTTCATTGCCAAGACTTTACAATTAGAAAAATAAACACTCCCGTAGTATATCAGCCGGTAACGCCATACTATAGCTGCCAGGCCCCGGTATATGAAGTGTATCAACCCGTAATTTACCGCCCCGTGACAAAAAAACCACACTTTGGGTTCTCTTTTGGCACGCCATACATGACGATCAGTACATTCTAGTATCAAATTAAAGGGCGAATGAGCCTCCCAGACGAGCTTTTCATCTTTTAGGCTCAAGTTCTGAAGTATCAGCTTGATTAATTGCCGTTTTTCCTCAACTTCAGAACTCATAAAAAGCTCATACGCTCGGGAAGTCAGATTCAGAACGTATTTAGCGGTAATATAATAATTGTCTTCTGCTTCTTGTAATTGCTCAAGGCGAATACTAATATCGGTTACTTGATCACGTAATGAAGTGTAAAATTTGTCATAAGCGCTCTCAGTAATTCTCCCTTTGAGTTTATCTAGGTAGAGATTATCCATCATCTTGGTGATTGTTTTTTGTTCTTGTATAAGCTTGTTAGTTTCTTTTTGATGGAATTCCATTTTGTCTTGATGAGAAGCATTTAGTGTTTCAGTAAGTTCATCAAGAATTTCTGTAGGTAGCTGTAAGTTTTTAAATACAGCGCTCAATTGGCGGGTAATTTCTTCTTCTCGCAGCCATTTTGCGTCATGCTTGCCATTGTATTGGGTGCAGTGATAATACACATACCCTTTATGTATTTCGGGCGTAATAGATAGGCCGCAATGAGCACATCTAATTAATCCGCGATAGATATAGGGCTTACCGGCAAATTTATATTTCTTTTTAGCAAAACTATTTTTCACAGCTTGAACATCCTCAAAAAGGGTGATGCAGATAATGGGAGGATATTTATGGGGATATAGTTTGCCTTTCACCAGCATTTGACCGTGGTAAAAAGGATTAGCCAGAACCTTACCCAAGTATCCTTTAGGCCATACGATGCCATAATCAGCTTTTAATTTATTACAGGCCAGCTCTAATGAATAGGCGCCAGTGCCATACCATTCGAATACTTTTTGAATGATACGGGATTCATACTCATCCACAACAACATCTGATTTACCATCTTCAGTTTTAACATTCTTATATCCGTAGGGAGCTTTAGCTAGCCATTCCCCACGGCGGAGCTTAGCCTCAATCGCGCGGCGCACGTTATCACTAATAGCATCTGAATAATATTTTGCTAATCCTAAGCTGATACCAAAATGAAATTTCTCAGCAGCAGAAATACGGCTATTGATTATTTGCCCATCAGATACAAAATGCAATTCAACCTCATCTCGCAAAGCTTTTTCATACAGTTCAGAAACCCGTTTATCAAACATATTACGAGATAGGCGATCAACCTTATCGCAGCATACGGCAATCTTTTGCTTTTGCTCGATTACAAAATCAAGAATGCCATCAAACTCATCGCGTTGATTTTTATAAGCACTTTCATCAAAGCTAAAGCTTTTAAGGATCTCTAAGCTTTTATTTTCGCAATATCTTTCTAGGCGCAGCATTTGCGCAGGAAGTGAATTGCCGGCTTCCTTTTGTTCTTCAGTGCTTACACGGGCGATGAGAATAGCTTTCATGAATATGTACCTGCTGTATGGTTGAAAAGTTTAGAACCGTAAGCAGTGTAATAAGAACAGAGAAATTTTCCAGAACCAATATACGTCCATCCATTTAATAGACATAAAGCACCAATACTGCGTTTTAAATTATAGCTGCGCATAAATTGCGTGTAAGTATATAAATAAAAATACCCGAAAAGGGGAAAGTGGGGGCTTGTGGGGGAGTATATTGTGGGGTCTATGCTGGCTTGGTCTTATAATAATTTCAAATAGAAACTTAATGCCGTTTGGTACCCGATATTCGCTCAAGAGTTTATATTTTTTTAGATTAAGATAAAATAAATACAAAGGTTATAATCATTGTAAATGCAGGTTATATGATTTCCAAATACAATCCTCAAAGAAAGCGAAATCTATTTTCTTTCTTTTCAGATAAGGCATATAAAATTAGTCGTTCAAAAATCGAAGATTTTATAAAATGTCCCCGATGCTTTTATTTGGATAGAAAATGCGGCACTAAGCAGCCACCATCTTTTCCATATACTCTCAATAATGCGATTGATGCTCTTTTAAAAAAAGAATTTGATCAATATAGATTGAAAGAGGAAAGGCATTCTTTATTGATTCAGCATGGCATTGATGCGATTCCTTTTTCACATCCTGATTTAGAAGAATGGCGAGATAATTTTAAGGGAATTAAATTTCATCATATCGCTACCAATTTAATTATTAGTGGGGCCATGGATGATATTTGGATTAAGCCTGATGGCGAACTAATTGTTGTTGATTTTAAAGCAACTAGTACAACCAAAGAGATTACTCTTGAAAAAAGGGATGCTTATAAAAGACAGCTAGAAGTCTATCAATGGTTGTTACGTCAAAATGGATTTAAGGTTTCCAATATTGGTTATTTTCTAATTTGCAATGGAGATTCAAGCGAAGCTGGATTCACGGGCAAACTTTCTTTTGATTTTTTATTACTTCCACACGAAGGGAATGACTTTTGGATCGAAGATGCTTTAGTGCAAATAAAAGATTGTCTTGGCAAGAATACCATGCCTGCTATGTCAGAGAATTGTGATTACTGCAAGTATTGGGAAGCTGTTAAAAAGCATATGTATTCCCATAACTTGTTACTGGAAAATTATTCCCGCGCACTTCCGAGATCAATACAGAAATTATTTAGATTATGATGTTTAAGAGATTTCAAAAGTAATACAAAAATAATGATAAGAATTCTTTATTATTACTATTTAAACAATAGTATACTTAGATACATAGCATATACTTTTTTATTTTTAGCGATTTTCTCTATTGTGTATCAAAGAGCAGGAGATTCTTTCATGTTACAAACAAGCAAAAGTTCAACGAACAATGAACAAGTTACGTTTATTGACCTTTTTGCGGGAATTGGAGGATTTCATGTTGCATTACATCAGCTGGGTGGCAATTGTGTATATGCAAGTGAGTGGGATGAACATGCGCGTAAAACCTATGAAGCAAATTTCTCCAAATTAAGTCCTGAATTATTTAAAGCAGGCTTATTTAGGGGCGATATTACACTGGATGAGAATCAGGCTTGTATCCCTGAAAATACAGATATTTTGTGTGCAGGTTTCCCATGCCAGCCCTTTAGCCAAGCAGGTGTTAAAAAGGGGTTCAATGAAACCAGAGGTACACTTTTTTTTGAAATAGCAAAAATAATAAAAGATAAGCGGCCCAAAGCCATTTTTCTTGAAAATGTACGTGGTCTTTTAAATCATGACAATGGAAAAACATTCGAAGTTATTCGCAATATCTTAGAAATTGAACTTAATTACACCATTTACTATAAAATCATAAAAGCTTCTGATTATGGATTGCCTACTCACAGGCCTCGTATTTATATCATAGGCTTTAGAAGCGATGTTAAATACAAAAAAGATTTTAAGTTTCCTAATCCAATCCCTTTAAAATTTAACATGTCAGATATATTTAATATGCCCTGCAATAAAGATGTCGGATATACTTTGAGAGTTGGTGGTAAGGGTTCAGGTATAAACGATAGAAGAAATTGGGATTCATATTTGGTAGGTGGAGCTGTTAAAAAAATAACGCCCTACGAAGGGAAAAAAATGATGGGTTTCCCTGACGATTTTATGTTTCCTGTAACTAATGCTCAGGCAATGAAACAATTAGGAAATAGTGTTGCGATTGATCCGATCAGATTAACATCAGAAAAAATAATCGAAATTTTAAGGAAGTCTGCATGATACTTAAAAAAGGCAATAAAGGTGAATGGAGTGAGCTTTACGCCTTATTAAAAATATTATCTGATAAAGTTCTTTATTCTGCCGACGAAAATCTTGCATTAATTCCGAAAGCTTTTATAAAAGTACTTAATGTTAAGCTGGAAGAGAAAGCTAATTTAATATACGAAATAGATCATATTAATGATCGAATTATCGTAAAAGAATATAATAATGTTATAGCATCTATACCTATTATTAAAATTTCTTCTAAATTATCGGCTATCCTAAAAAAAATTAAAATTGGCGCAGCATCTAAAGGCGCTTTTGAATTACTTGAAGCTCAAGAGCTCATGACTGAAATTCATGCCAAAAAGCTTAAATCGGCAAGCACTTTAAAGGCTGATATGTATGTTACATATGAGGATCCAAGTACAGGTATGCAGCCGACAGAAGGGTTTAGTGTAAAGTCGCAGATAGGTGGAATGTCTACTTTGCTGAATGCTTCAGGTTCGACGAATTTCGAATTTAAAATAATTGAATCCATGCATTCTGAAAAAATAGGAAAAAAACCCTTAATAAGCTTAGAAAACATTTTGGCACCCAATCAGGTATTAGAATTTGTTGGTGTTTCTAATTCGAATTTTAAAGAGAATTTAGAAATGATTGATTCTCATATGCCATTAATTATTGCTGTAATGATAAAAGGATATTATTTGGGGTTTGGAAAAACTATTTCTCAATTAACCGAATATATTAAATTAATTAACCCATTAGAAAAATCTAAGTCGTCACATTTTTATGAGCATAAGATTCAAGAATTATTAAGAGCTGTTGCTTTTGGTATGCAGCCTGCAAAAATATGGACGGGTAATTATGAGGCACATGGCGGATATATTATCGTAAAAAAAAATGGTGAGTTAGCTTGTTATCATACTTATGACAGGGATAGTTTCGGTAAATTTCTCTATTTAAATACCAAATTTGAAACGCCCAGTCGTTCTAAACATTACTTTGGCGAGATTGAGCAAAGAAACGGCTCTAAATTTATTAAACTTAATTTGCAAATCAGATTTACGAGCTAATATGGAAAATGCTCCAAATATAAGAAGCAAAATGATGGCAGCAGTAAAAAATAAAAATACTGCTCCTGAAATTAATGTACGTAAGGCTTTATACGCTAAGGGCATGCGATACAAATTGCATAATAAGAAATTACCTGGCAATCCTGATTTAGTATTTGCTAAATACAAAGCAGTTATATTTATTAATGGATGTTTTTGGCATAAACATAATTGCCGCCTGGTTCAAATTCCCCAAACAAATCAAGAGTTTTGGATTGATAAATTGAATAAAAATGCCTACAGAGATGAAATGAATCTTGCTAAATTGCAAGAAATTGGATGGCGAGTAAAAGTTATTTGGCTTTGTGTTTTAAAAAATAAAAAGACTTTTTCTTCAGCAGAACAACTAGATGATATTGTTCAGTGGATAAAGCAATCATAGCTCATATTCCTAAAAAGTTATTTGAGTAATTTTTTTAAGAATATGAGTTCGAATTATTTCAAAGAGTCTAGTAATATTAGAAAGCTTTATTTCTTTTGCATCTGCGTTAAGACGATTCCAGTCTCTTTGGTTGCGCTTGGATAGCATGCCTCTCAATTCACGCACATTAACTATTTCAAGTGCTTTTGCCAATCCAAACATCTGTAGGATTTTTTTAGATCCAAGTTCAGGGTTATTTAAAATAATATCACTTAGTAAAGCTTTATCGCTTACAGCCTTATAATTAAGCCAGACGGGCCGTTTGCTTCCTAACTCATCCAGATAATGCAAAAGAACTTTCTTAGAAATAGCTGGCTTGAATAAGCTTTTTAAAGTTAAATTTGATTTAATCCCAAGTTTTGCAAATATTTGCTTCATCTTTGCCCGTTTATTAAGCCGCACTTCCATGCGTAAAACCTCTAGCTTCTTTTTTTTGCGTAATCGTGGGAACATCTCAAGCTGGATTGCATTATCTTTCTCTATAGAGCGTTTTTCGCTTTGTTTTGCCTTTTCTAAATCCTTGAGCTTATCGTAAAAGACTATTTCATAAGAATTGCAGTGCCATTTATAGCTATGGCCTTCATTACGATAATCGGTTTGATTAGTATCCAAACTCATCTTTATATTCGATTCCTTGATCTTATTTATATAGTGATAGGGGGTTGAGCCATCTTTAAGAATAATATTCTTGGAATAATGCACCGCAACTATCGGAGCACGAACTAAATCAGCAGGAGCCACAATAACCTCCATTTGGCCTAAAGTATCAGATAGCCGTTGTAGTAGAGGCTGCAGATCTTTCCCTTTAAGCTCTTGGAAATTATTACCATAAAAGAGCTTGGGTAAGGAAAGTTCAACTTTCAATACTATATCAAGTGTATTACGTGTATTGGTTCTATAAGCAAGTGTGAGCCTTGGCTTATATATACCGGCAAGTAACTCTTTCTTAGTTGGATTTTGTTTTGATTGGATTCCGTGAACGGCACTTGATCTATTATTTGTAATCCATCGTGCTGATGGCACAAATTTATCTGGATCAGTAATTTTATACATATCTGAAGAAAGAAGTAATACTACAGTATCGATCATGGCTGTGCTTAAATACTAAGGTGTAGATAATTATTAGTTGTTTAAGATAACCTGCAACTTAGGAAATACAAGATATTTTTAATTCAATATGTTAAGGAGATGGTTGAATGAATAAGTATGTTGGAGTGCTATTAATTGGTATCTATTTTAATAGCCTGTTTTCAATGCAAATGCCTGAAGGTCAGCAGCACTGGCAAATTTCAAATCAGTCACCTCAAGCCATTGTGATTTGGTATCCCATTTTTATGGGCGGAGGGAAAGATGTTTGGGAGCGTGAAAAATTAGGTGCCATGGAAGATGGCAAAGATTCTATAGTTAGAGCAACTGATAGACCAATGTATATTTATACCTTGGCAGGAAGCTATTCTATTTATGTAAAGAATAATACGTTATATATTGAAAAAGAATCTTTAGAGGATAAAATATCGAGTCCTCCTGTACAGCACCCAATGCATTCAGCGATGGATCTTATTGTGCTAGTAAATCCTAATGGAACTGTTTCTATTGTTGATAGATTAAGAAAAGAGCACCCAGCTTATTTAAATACTATCACTCCAAAAGTTATTGAATTAATTTTATTGGCATTGGAAAACAAAAGTTACGATTTAAAAGTGTTATCCACTGAGCATCTAAAAGATATTTTAAGACTTACTGAACACACATCTGCTGGTAATTTTCATGCTATTAAGGATGCAATAGAGAAATCAAAATATTTTACCAGTATGAACCCAATTCAACAGCGCAGATATCTGAGCAATATTGATTCGTTTGTAAGAAGCCATTTAGATTCTTTAAAAGCCAAAGTTCAAAATGAACTAAAAGCCAGAGATACTGATGGGACTTTGGTTCAAATGCTGCAAGGAGAGGTAGGTGGATCACCATATCCACTGAATATACTTTCGGTTGATGTAAAACAGGGACTATTGAGTGCAATAAACAGACTTGAAGAAAACACTGCGCAGCAGCAAGAAATTTCACGCGCTATGGGTACTAAAAATGTGGAGCAATTGATGCAACATGCAAAGCAGCTTAAGCAAAAAATCGAGAAGCATTTGAAAGAGATTCTGCCTTACTAATAAAGTGATATTTAAATTGAAGAGGGCTCGCAGTTGTTGCGAGCCTTTTTTATTTTGCCCTAAAAGGGGATCTTTAGCTTTTCTTAATTTTGCTCTGTTTGTTTCTTTGCCCGGAGCGCTAATACGCCTATCAATTTGAACAAGCAAAGCCACAAATGCAGCAAATTTTTTACGATCGTTAACATTCAAAACAGGATTCGCGGGAGGGCGAATTGCTGCTCTTCTATTTCTACGCAACATATACGCTCGATTCTAGACGCTCGAGTATCATCTATAGCTGATCAATACCAGCAAAAGGGTAAATTATTTTTAATTAAGAGAGATTGGGATTATTCGCTTTTACTTAGGCAGGTATCCTGCTGTGTATGCCAACACCCGAGTTGTGAGATCAGATTCAGAGATCTGAGGAGATTTAACTGGTTCATTGCCTATTCCTTTGATGCAAAAACAGCTTATTACAATTGCGAGAAGTGTATTCAGTATTTTCATGGATGGCAAGAGAAAAATTTTTCTTTTTTCATTGTGTCATTTGATTTTATGCCTCACGCTTATTACCAGTAAATTTTAAATCTTTTTTAAAGGGACCCAATTATGAATACACAAAATACAAATACAAAAATATTAACCAAGCCTTTTATATCACAGGGGGAGAGGTATCAATTGGTTAAAAATTTGCACAATATACAGCAAAAATTAAATGAAGCATCAGGTCTTGCTGTCGGAATAGAAACTCGAATACGATTGATTGGTGAGCTGTCAGAGCCTCTTAGGGTCAAGCTTAAAGAGATATATAAGAATAATGATCCAAAAATCACGAGAAAAAGAGCTTCATCTCCTAATTATTGGAAATGTGAGTTATGGATGCTGGAAGAAGCCGTTATTGAGGTTTATAAAAAAGAGTTAGAGCCAAATGAGGTGAGCGCCCTGGAGAATTTTAGAGATTTGAGAAATAGTTTGCTCCATGGGAATTTGATCAACCTTTTGACACTAATGGGTATACCAGCAGAAGGGCGTATGATGTGCCCTAAAACTGGAAAAAGAAATATTTTAACAGATGCAGACATCAAAGAATCAATTATTTGTATTGACAATAAGGGCGGCCTGGAGAAATTTCGCCCATTAGGTTTTGAAGTTATGCAAATCTTAGAAAAGATCATTTGTCTTTAATATCATGGTGTTTTCAGTTTTAAAGCTGAAAACACCGTTTGGATGTGCGTTAAGCTAAAAGTGTATTTAATTTGGCCTTTACTGAACGTGTCAACTAAGTTACCCATGGCGCAGGATTTAGCTTTTGGTCATAAAAAATATAAAGGCGTGATTTGAAATAGAATCGTGACTTTAGAAATGGAAGTAGATAAAATTACATTTACCATAAAAACATAACCATTAACAAAAAATAGTTATTAACTTTTTCTAAATGACATCATATGAAAAAACTACTCATTCTTACTCTCTTATTTCCCTTTTTTACCCAGTCCATGCATCAGCCAAAATCATTGCAAGAATTGGTTGCACTAAAAGTATCAAAAATGCAGCTGAAGAGCCTTCCTTTAACCGTTCAAAATCATGTGCAGGATGTTCTTAATAAAAAGCTTTTAGAAATTATAAAAGCATCTGGGTGGAAAATTTTAAAAGATAATGATGCGCAATATCGATGCAATCTTACTGAGATTCAGGCCATATTAATCGCAGGCGCTGACCCCAATTATATTAATTCCGAAACAACCATTCCTATTCTTAATGATGCATTAGAATGCATCAAACCCTATGCTGAATGGCAAGCTTCATCTCACCCTGAAACAGATCGATACGAAGTATTAAAACTACTTCTCTCTCATGGTGCAAATTCTGATATAAGAACTAATCCAATGCTCATACCTTTTTTGTGGGCAGCGAAAAAAAATATTCATGCGACACAAATATTTTTAGAACATGGAGCAGACCCAAATCAGATTGGATGCCAAGGTTGCCCACTCACACACAACCTATTATTTGATATATGTGCCTATACTAATGGTGAACCTGTTAAAGTGGCTCAATTACTCCTGCAATATGGTGCTGATCCGTTACATCCAAGAATTGATAAAAATGCAAAGAATGCTTTATGGAATGCACAAGAGTGGAGAAATACCCATCTCATTTCCTTGTATGAAAAAGGCGGCATGCAAAAAATTCTTTAAATTCCTTCAATTAACACCGCTCGCGCTGGTGCCGCTTCTAAACCAACGATAGCCAATGGCAAACAACAAAAAAAATAACTACCTTGGGTTATGGCTTGCAGCCGTAGACCCTCAATGATCGTGATGCCACGATCAAATAAAAGATTATGAGTCAGATGCCCTGCTTGCCCACGCTCAATACCTAAATAATCGATGCCCACTGCTTTTATGTTGCGCTTCACCAAATACTGCGCACCGGAAATTTCTAAGAAAATAAATTGAGGATTGAATTTATCAGTCGGTTGCAAGGCACTATTACTTGTCTTAAACAAAATAATATCGTGCGGCTGAATATCCAAATTTTCTAAATGATCCTGTGTGATTCCATCGGTCACACTGCTCATATCAAATACTTTGCATGTTCCAACCACTTGCAATAAATCAAGTTGATCGATAGTTTCGCCTGCTTTTTGAAAATGGGATGGTGCGTCAATATGCGTACCCATATGCGCGCCAAGTGTAATTAAACTTTCTCGTACAGTATCTTTTTCAAATAATTTGATTTGCTCAAAGTTAACTGTTTTGCGATCTTTGTACGCAGTAATTTCAGGACTAATGGGCCAGCTAATATCAAATATTTTCATAATTCGTTTTTCTTTTTTGGTCCGTTCGGGTCGATGGAAGCCCCAAGGGCTGAATGGAGACCTCTCCACTCGCACTTCGTGCTCTATCGAAGCGAACGGATTTGAATTATAATTCGTTTTCTTTTTTTACTTCTATTGCATGCCCACCAAAACTATGGCGAATCATCTGAATTAATTTACTCGCAAAATTTCCACCGGTTTCTCGTGATTCTTTACGCGCACGCAAAGAAGCTTCAAGCACCGGAGCAGGCACATGATTTTTTTTCGCATTTTCTAAATTCCATGCCCCTGTGCCACCCTCTTGAATTTTGCCATCGATACTACCAAGATATTGATCATGCTTAAACACATCATGCGTTAAATCTAAAAGCCATGAGCGCACCACCGCACCATGTTGCCATACCTGTGCAATCTTTTGCAGATCAAGATCTTTATAATCGCCTTCGCGCAATAAATGGAATCCTTCGGCGTATGCTTGCAGCATGCCATATTCAATGCCATTATGAATCATTTTCACATAATGGCCCGCTCCTGATGGCCCCACATGGGCAACGCCATTTTTAGTTGCAATTACTCGCAATAAAGGAAGAATTTTTTCATACGCATGCAGATCGCCGCCCACCATTAAGCAAAAACCGTTTTTGAGTCCATGCACACCTCCGGATGTGCCACAATCTAAATAAGCAATCTTTTTAAGCGCTAATTCTTTTGCACGGCATACTGAATCATTAAAATTACTATTGCCACCGTCAATTAAAATTTTGTTCTCTGCTAACGCAGGAACAATTTTTTTTAAGGTTTGATCCACAATATCACCAGCAGGAATCATGAGCCAAATAATATCGGCTTCTTTGGCAAGCTCTTGCAAATCGTGGTAAATCTGAATTCCTTGTTTTTGTAGTTCTTTCTGAATTTCAATGTTGGGATCATATCCCAATACACAATATCCTGCATCAAATGCACGGCGTGCAATTGCGGCTCCCATGCGCCCAAGTCCTATTACGCCTAATTTCATTTTTTGTTTCCTTTCTTTGGTGAGCGCATGAGCCACTGCATGCCATGCTTTTTTTCAAAATCGAATTCTTGCTCAGCAGGGCCCTGCGATCCGGCCTCATATAGATATAATTGCGGTCTTAATTCTTTGATGCTATCAATTATTTTCCACGCATATTCAATTTCATCAAAACGCACTGAAACAGATTGTTCCCCTTTTAAAATTTCTTCAAAAAGTGTCTCATACGCTTCCGGGGCCATACCAAACGAAGGATGTGAAAATGCCATTTGCACCGGCATTACTTGATCAGATTTTCCCGGACGTTTTGCATTTAAAGAAAGTTCAAACACCGGATCGGGACTCACCTCAATAGTTAAATAATTTGTCTGACTGGGACATGCACTGCGAGTAAGCAAACAATCCACTTGTTTAAATTTAATATAAATTGCCGTCTCTTTTTTATTCAGCAGTTTTCCCGTTTTTAAATAAAACGGTACACCGGCCCAACGTGGATTATCAATGAGTAAATGCACCTGTGCAAACGTCTCCGTTTTTGAATCTGGTGCTACACCAGGCTCATTTACATATCCTTTAAATTGGCCTAATAATGCATCAACTACTTTTATTTTTTGCAACACTTTAGCACGTTGTGTGCGAATATAATCACCGCTTAATTTTTCAGGCGATTCCATTGCCACCAACGCAACAAGCTGCATCATATGATTTTGCATCACATCTGCTAATGCACCATATTTATCATAGAATGCGCCGCGCCCTTCTATGCCAATAGATTCATCAAACACAATTTGCACTTGATCAATGTAACGATTATTCCAGAGCGGCTCAAAAATAATATTGGTAAATCGCACCAGGGCAATATTGCCAACTAACTCTTTGGTAAGATAATGATCAATACGATAAATTTGATATTCTTCAAAATACCGCGCAATGCATTCATTCACTTCATGTGCAGACTTTAAATCGTGGCCGAATGGTTTTTCGTAAACGATTCTTTGCCATACAGAATCTTTCGTATTTACTGTTTTTTTTATAATTCCCGATTTTGCCAAACCATGAGTAATCGTACAATAAAAATAAGGAGCTGTGGAACAATAGACCAATCTATTGCCGCTCAACTTATATTTTTTTTCTAACTCACTCACAAACACCGCAAGCTCGTCAAATTCTTTCTCATGAGAAAAATTTATTGAATGATAAAACACGTGTTTACCAAATTCATGCCATTTTTCATTATCACAATCACGCACATATTTTTTTGCGTTCACTAAAAGCTGCTCAGCGCTTATCTGATCAAGCGCTGCGCCCACAATAATAGACTTATCTAATTTATTTTGAATAAATAATTGATAGAGCGCGGGAAAGATTTTTTTTCGCGCAAGATCGCCGGTGGCGCCTAATATCACAATAAGATTATTCATGAGCCAAAATCTCTCGCGTTGTTTGTTTATATAATTCTACTTGCGGTTGATCAAAACTATTAACTTCCATTAATACACCTAAATAAACCGTGGCTATCATTTGCGATTGTAAAAATTGTCCTATATAGAATGCATTTTTTTCCGGTATTACAATAGTCATAAAAGGACGATTTGCTTTTTCATATGCTTTGAGAGTACCTTCAAAAATAGCAGCCATAATAGTATGCAGAGATTTAGATTGTATATGTGGCACTAATGCATCGAATTCGGGCATGTTGGGAATGAGTATCCTTTCATCCTCTTTTTCTATCCATACGAAAGTAGTCACCCGATCATTGGGCCCACCCAAATATAATTGTCCCACTGAATGTAAATCGGTGCTTCCTATTGAAACGGTAGGAGTAATACCAAGCGGTTCCCCGTGCGTATTAGGTTTGCCTAAACTTTCGCCAATCAACTGTCGTTGCCATTTGCCCATTGATTCTAAACAAGAATCAAATAAAAAAAGATCATGGATCCGAATCCCTTTGGCATAGTTTTGAGCAAGAACCAGCGCAAAAAGTGCTGCACGATTGCCATCATTTAATTCTAAGCAAGAATGGGTAATCTGTTGAGCTCCCTCACATAATTGCTCAATATCTATTCCAGCCATCCCTAAAGGAAAAAGGCCTACCGCGCTCATCACCGAAAATCTACCCCCCACGTGTGTCGGAATCGGCAAAACATCAAAATTCTTTGAAAGCGCCAATTTCCAAAAAGGGGAATCTTCATCGCTTATTACCACCACTTGCTCATAATATTGATTCGGATGATGCTTCATTAAAACCGCTAAAAAACATTCAAAATTGGCAATTGTTTCAGTAGTACTGCCCGATTTGCTAATTGTTACAATCAGTAGCTTTTCCCCCTGGGCCAAAGAATCATTTACACGGGCTAACAAATGAGCCATGAACTGGCTATCCACCGTATCAGCAAAATAAATCGGTGTGGTTGAAGCTATTTTAAGCGCTTCATACACTGCCTGGGCACCCAAATTAGATCCTCCAATGCCCACAACCACGATGAATGCCGGAACCAGTTTCTTCTTTTTGGCTATCAGTTCTTTAACCTGCTTCCTATATTCGACATCACCCGGCAGTTTAATAAATGAATGGGGACCGGCATACCCTTTTTGATCAAGCGATTTTCTGAATTGGGCAATGGAATGCTCTACGCGGGAAATAGCAACAGTCATACCATAATTCCTTTGTTTTTATATAACATTTTGTTTTACCATACCCGTAAATAGAAACATGGGCAAAAAATGAAAATAAGGAAAAATAAAATCTATTTCTATCTGATTAAAAAAACAATTTTAAAATTGACAAATTTATCAATTCAGTCAATATTAAAGCATCTATAGATTTAAACCTGTGAACTATACAATACACAGGGAGGGGTTATGCTAAAAAAACATTACAGTATCTGGCTATTTTTGGGCTCCTTTTTATTAATGCTGCCCAGCTGCAAGCGCCCCTCTTATATGTGTCGGAATTTTGAATCTTTGACCCCGGCATTTTCCGGACAACAAACCAAAGAAAATGTAACGGTTAAAATAGCCCCCCTATCTAAACAAGAATCTCAGGCCTTTTTTGATCATCGAGGTCATCGCTTGCATTCAAAGCGAAAGCCGTTGCGACCAGTAATGGTATCCATCCAAAATGAAAGCGATAAAACATATACGTTTGATCTAAAAAGTATGGAAATTAAACTTGCCAACCCACGCAGCGCGGCACGTAGAATGTATGGCCATACCAGTCGTCGCATTATAGCCCCCCTTTTATTAGGCTCGTTGGGCGCCTCGATCTGCTTTTTTGGAGCAGCGTATTTAGTAATTTTGGGTACTATCCAGCAAGTTGCTATGCCTGCGCTCGTAAAAGCAGGATATAGCCTCTTGGGCATTTCCGGCTTAATAGCTGTTACTGCTCCGGCAACTAGCTACTACCAAGGATCTTTATCCTATGCAGTTAACAAACAAATTGATCAGGATATTTCCCAAAAAACGATTCACGGTCCTCTGAGTATCGCTCCAAGAAATAATGCAAGTTTTTTGATTTTTTGCAAAAATCGCTCTGTGCCATTGAAATGGAACGTTATTTTAAATGAACAAGAAACCCAACAGCCCTTATTATTTGCAGTACATTTAAATAACGAAGGAGTATCCCATGCGTAATCTTAAAATGATGGCACTCTCAGCACTCTTTGTTTGTACACCAATCATCGCCCATCTTGAAAATGTGGTATATCTTTTTGCGCATGGTTTATATAACGATTATACCCTTGCTTATTACTATGAAAATATTCGCCGCCCGCATGAACTGTATATTATCAACAATAATGAATTGGGCTTGGGCCATATTCCTCATCATTCACATCGCTGGAGCATTGATGATCAAGATGATATGCGCTTGTGGATCATCCAACAACCGCTCTATACGTTCAACTTTCCTGATGCTACACGAAAAGGATTTGACGGGAATGAAACGAGCCTGGGGCAAGAAAATGAAATTAAGGCGCTCGCCAATGCCTATGAATATATTAAGCATAATACTATCGTGGTGATGGGCTACTCGCGCGGAGCAGCAACGGTACTCAATTGGCTCGGCACAAAAAAACCTACTCATATCGCGGCAGCAATTGTAGAATCTCCCTATGATTCTATTACAAATGCGTTGGATTTTTTCTGCAAAACTGCTGGTGTAGGCTGGATTCCTTACTCAATTTTATATACCTCTCCAAATCTCTTTTTTGGAAAGTTTAATCATAAGGGAATATTTCCCATCAAAGTAGTACAACAGATTGATCCGAATATACCTTTACTTATAATCGCATCCTTAGAAGATGCCCTGGTTCCGGCACACAACACGGCCAATATTTATACCAGACTTTTGCAATATGGCCATCAGCATGTTTATTTTCTTCTGTTGGAAAAAGGTACCCATGGCTATCTCTTAGAAAGCTATGATGCACATATTTATCTTAACACCGTGCATGCATTTTATAAAAAATATGATCTGCCGCACAATAAGGCATTTGCGGCCCAAGGAGAAAAAATTCTGGCTCAGTGCCAACCCTCTAAAAAAGAAGTTGATGAAGCATTACAAAATAAAAAAAGTTTCATCAAAAGATAATTTTTAGAAGGACACCATGTTATTTACTCGTATTAGCTTGGCAACTAGTGTTACTTGCTTACTGCTATTGCCCGCATGTGGCCCACACTATCATAGAAATCAACTTCCGCAGATAACTAAAACTTCTGTTTCGCACGAAACTAAAAATAATGTCACGATATCTGCACATCATATGAATCGCGCTGATATTCAGCAAACATTTGGCACCCGCGGGCGCAAACTGGGCTACTATGGCTTGTGTCCGATTCAGCTTTCAATAAAAAATAATAGTACTGATACATTCATCTTCGATCCAATGCACACCACACTGCCAGCGGTGAATCACGCGGATGTTGTCTATTGCTTGCAAAATCATACCACACGCAATACCGCAGGATTAGTGGGATTAGGACTATTGGCCACTGGCGCCATTTGCATATATACCCTTCCTTTTGCACTGTGGTATTATGCAACCGGCATCATCACCGCCGGCCTATATATCGGCTTGGGCACTGCAACCGGAACTTTACTATTAACCCCACCTGTGGCCGTTTATTATGCAAAGCAGGCACACCGCGCTAATCGCAGAATATATCACAATATTAAAGAGGTAGCCGTAACTCATACACGCGCAATTGCCCCAGGGCAAGAGTTGGATGTGATTTTATTTACCAAAAAAGAAAACTGTAAAAAAGATTTTTCCCTGAGTTTGATTAATGAAGCAACACAAGAAGTAACTAGATTTAATTTTATTCATTAATTGGAACAGCTAAATGAAACAACTCTTAAAATTATTATTTATCTTTTTAGTTATCGCGGTATTACCAGCTTGTGGTCCACATTATCGTAAAAAATCTCTTTCTTATCTACGCTCCATCAAGCCAGGATACAGCCAAACAAAAGATCAAATGGCTTTAGAAATTACTCAGCTAAACGAGAATGATACCAATGCTTTATTTGATGGCCAAGGTCGAAAATTAAAAAAAATAGCTCGTCCTCTTTACTTTAGAATTATAAATCAAAGTAACTATAGTTTTTCACTCAATCCACAATCAATCACCTTAGCTCAAGTAAGCGTTGAAGAACTCCAGGAAGCAATATGTTATAAAAAACTACTCCCTATTGCGGGAATAGTAGGCGCCGGAGCTTTATACATTCCACTCTTTTGGATTCATACTTTTGGAATTTATGCCGCAGTAATATACAATTATGTTTTTTTAACTGCTTGTTTGTGCGCATCCGGTGCATTACTCCTACTTGCCACCTCTTTTATTATTCCTGCAACAATGATTAGCAGCGTGAAATATTCAAACAACGTTAATCATGCCAATCAAGATTTACATGAAGATATTCACGAAAAAACATCGGGAAATTTTTTAAAAATCCCTGCAGATACCACTCAAGAATTCTTATTCTTCGCTAATTCAAAGCAGTTCAAGAACAACTTTGATGTAACTTTTACTGAAAAAATAACCCAAAAACCTTTAACTTTTAACGTAACCCTCTAAATGGAGTTCTATGAAACACTTGTTTATTTTACCACTTATACTAATTGCACTTTTAGTGCTCCCAGCATGTGTGCCTTCCTATCAACAAAAGCAACTCAAGCACTTGCAAAGCAACACCAACATCTTTGAAGAAACCAAAGATGGAGTATTGCTCCGTGTGCATCCACTCAATAAAAAAGAATCGAATGATCTTTTTGATGGCCGCGGTTATTATTTATTACGCAATAAAAACCCATTGCAAGCGATTCAAATCACGATCTTTAACAAAACTGATCATGCGTATATCTTAAACCCGGAAATGATCGATCTATCATTGGTGCGCCCGGAAGATGTGATTAAAGCAATCGAATATGATCGCACCGCGCAAACGGTAATTCCTCTTTTTATCGGCACTATGGGAATTATCGCGCGTAATGCCTCGGCGGGCAATTCTAAATATGAGCAAAACTGCGCCACTGCAGATTCAGTGGTAATCGGCGCCGGAACCGCAGCAACAGCACTTGCGGGCAATCAAGAAGCAAAAAATGCTAATGATGTACTTGCTGATGACGTGCATGAAAAATTGCTCAATGCTGATGGATTAGTAATTAAACCGTTTGAAAAAATCAGCACCATAATTGTAGTAGAAAAAGAGATGATGCGCCCGGCATTCATGATGAGTTTGCAACGTGGCGATCAATCATTACTTACTTATGAAGTAATGTTATAACTTTTTTCATCACATCAATTTATAAGGCCCCAGTAATTCTGGGGCCTTTTTTTATAAATCTTTACTATCTGGTGGAAAAAAAATGTAACTGTGCTTAAATAGTACAAATTATTCCTACAGGAGCCTTCTATGAAAATTCATCCAAGAAAATTGCTTGGGCTTTTGATTATAGTCTTTATTATTCCTTACAAGGTTTTGGCAGTCGCTCTAACGAATTGCATTCCTTATCTTATAGAAATTGCCAAGCAAGCTTTATTAAGTTTAGCGCTTATTACTGGCTATTTAGTAAATACGAAGCCCGAATTCCCTTCGCAAGCAGATTCAATTGAGCATCAGGGAATAAAAAATACTTATCTAAATCAATTTCTGCAAGATATAGCTAAACAAACGGGGGTGATAATAACACCTGAAACATTAAATCAACTGAGCAATGCTGGCATACATCATGATTACCAAAAACTTGAAAGTCTTTTGGCGACATTACAGCCCACTGATAAGAACTTAAGCTCTTCCGCTGGTACTTTTAGCCTACAAAAATCTGAAATTAATCCCTATGCGCTTGCTAGAGGAATTAAACGATTTGAACAGCCAGGAGCTTATACACAAATAACAAACGGCAGCATACCAGACTATAACTCAACAATAACAAGGGTTCAAACGTCTTCGACTGCATCAAAAAATACAGCTGATCCTGTCTTAACTGATATTCATTCTTTGCAATACAGTAATTTCGGTGAATATTCAAATGAACTATCTATTCCTAATCCAGCTAACCCCACACTTGTTCTGCATGGTAATCATCAAAGCCCTCAAAAGAATCAAAGTGCTGCTCGATATATGCATCAATTGATGCATCAGCAGGCCGTATACTCTCAAGGGAAAGCGTTTCATGAGTGGGAAAGAGCATTTTTTTCAGTCGCTGCTCACTTTCATAACTCTACGCTCCGCCAACAGTTAAAAAAACATGTTCAAAGTTATCACAAAGTTCTTCATGATGCATGTCAACTTGGAGCATCAGCTCAAGCCATACAAGCACAAACGCAAATCGCTCTTCAAGGATTACCGCTTCCTGGTTTTTTACATGAATTTTCTGAAGTTCTTCAAGAAAAAGCCTCACGCATCTGTTTTAAACATAATGGCACCTGGAAAGGTATTGAGACTTCAACTCAATTAGAAGAACTTAAGCAAGTATGCCAGGCTTATCAAACTCTTTTAGATAAACTCTCGTGGCATCTTGAATGGGAAAATTCAACCGATGCTCAAGACTGCATTGAAGAACTTTATTTGTTGGATCAAGGTAGAGGAAATTGGGCAGGTAGATTTTTTTCATGGATGGGAAACTTTTTTGATAGCGAAGCTATTTCTTTGCAAGAATTTCAATCTCGAATTGCTACCAATTCTTTTAATAAACAAACATTTACTGCACTTGAACTCTTAGAAAACAAAGAGTTCAAATTGGCACGATTACCGCTTGAACATATGGCACATTCTGCCAAAACAGTTAATGAGGTCTTGCTCCATCAAGCCCTTCTTAAACAATACCAAGAAAAAATAGCATTCCACTATGGCAATACTAATATCCCTCTCAAATATCAAGACGATCCAGTCTTTTGGATGTATAAACCAACAACTGAACACATGCAATTCGATGATCCGGCACTAAGATCAATCGAAAATCATTTAATAATCCGCGATACAATATACAATGAAATATTGAATACTATTTGCAAAAAGCAACCGCCAACCCCATTCATTCGAAATCTCGCCTATACTCTTATAGATAAATTAAATGACCCTATTGCCCTCATTAATCATCTTGAGTTTTTAAGCTCAGATAGCCAAAATCCTGAAATCCAACAAGCTTGCAACGCTTTCTATGATAAAGGCGTTTTAACTCTATTTGGGCTTACTAAACAGGCCTCTGCCTCTCGCGTGCCAGTCTCAGATCTACTTAATCGATCCGAATATGCTCACATAAGAAACGCTTTGAATAAACTATTATTGGTAGATGCTCGCAGTGAGCAAAGCAAAAGATCGTTGCAGCTAGTGTTTGATTGTATACCACATGCATGTACCGATACTACTTTTTCAAAAGACTATCAAAATATCATTAAAGCAATCACTCAAGCCCATATTGACGCTAAAGCTCCTAAAGAGATTCTGCACATTAGTTGTTTTCCCATCAATCCGACAAAGGATTTACATATAACTCTTTTAAAAGCAATGTCCAAAGCGGCACAAGAAGACCTGGGAAAAGCCAATCCTGCAGCAAATTCACCCCTTACCACACGTGAGGCTTGGGCTTGCATACAAAAAGTGCAAGAGCTAGAAAATAGCGGTGAAACTGCTGAAGCAAACGCCTTAGCTAATACATATCTCAAGGGCTATCTCGATGAAAAAATGCCAACTCAAAAGTATATAAAGCCAATTATTATTACTGCCGCGACCGCCGGAATTTGGTTTGCCAATTCGCAAGAGCAACCAAAACAAACACCTAAAATCTCCCCGCAATTCTCTGTGAACTCCCCTGATCCCGATGATGAGGAAAGCGAGGAGATAAAAAAATATAGAAGCATACTGAAAGAAATTTTAAAAGATGCAATACAAGGAAATAAAACTCGTGGCAAATCAAAAATTTATGAAAAATTAGGAGGATTTAAAAAAGCAGTGAAAGATTTTTTAAGGTTGAATCCCACTGAAATAAAAGATATTCCTACCGGAAAAACCGGAAAACTTCCAGATGAAAATCATGTAAATGTACGCACAAAAAGTGATGATGGAAGGCCAACTTTAGAAATTATTAACTTAATAAATAAAAACAGAATTAAAATCAGATATAACTAACTAGGATAAAAAATGCAAGAAACATGGACCCGCTGGGAACCAATAACTCGCCTATCACACAATTATTATTGTGAATCACTAATAGACACTCCAGATGACGGATTTCAAATACGTTTATTCGATGAAGAAGGTAAAAAACTTTTAATTTCATTTTCTGAATCAGTAGATGCATATCGTAGTACGGATGGCAGCTTTTCATATGATACAATTGAAAGTTTAGAAAAAAAATATGGTAAAGAATTTTATTCTACATGGAGTTTTTTTAAAATTGAAAATTCTGAATTTTTAGAATGGATTAAAAAAGAATCACAGGGAACATTTGAAATATATCAATTGCAGCATTTTTGCTTTTGGACAATAGATTGCAGAATTGATGTAATTAATAATTACGATCCCGAAATAAAGCATATTTAAATTTAAACAATCACTTGATTTTAATATCAAGGACGATAATCTATGCTCTAACCATTTTTAACAAGCATCATCAGGAGCATCTTCTATGAAATACTCACTCGTATTATTACTCAGCATCTTTAGTTTTGCTTACGCCAACTCCCCGTTCCAAGAATTTCAAAGCGACTATGATCATGATGCAGAAATAGATAAGTCCTGGAATGAACATTATGAAAAAGCAAATACTTCGAGCATTAGTTCACAAAGTGTACCAACATCTGGCATTTTAGCAGATGAAATTTTAACCGCAAAACGCAAACCACTTGATCCTGAACTTGCTGAACTTGTAATAAATATGTCATCTGAAGATCCTCGCAAGCTAGCTCTAATAATACAAGAATGCGCGCAAGATCCTAGTGAAAAGTGCCCGCCAAGGGTCCTCTTGGTAGGTGCTCCAGGTATTGGAAAAACAACTTATATACAAGCTGTCTCGGAAAAAGCTCATATTCCTCTTACAATAATTAATGCGCCATTTGTATCGGATAAATATAAAGATTCAGGGCCAGAAAATCTTAAAGCTATTTTTAAATCTCTTTTGCAAACCAAAAGGAAAATTATTATAGCTATTGATGAACTGCATTGCCTTACCGATGGCCACAAAAATAGTAATGACCCAAACCCAAACACTGCCGCAGCACTTTGGAAATTAGTAGACCAATGTCGAGAGAATCCTAATATTATTTTAATAGGTATCATGAATTATGCTTCCAATATGCCTGAACAGCTGAAAAGTAGATTTGAAAAATACATATGTCTCATGACATCTTCAGATGAAATTACTCAAATACAGC
>BTUB01000002.1:0-32662 GCA_045863215.1 Candidatus Babeliales bacterium
GGCATGGGATAAAGCAATTATGTTTGAATGCGTACGATTACTTGGATTATACTTAAATGCAACTAAATTCACCTTTAACGAATCTGAACTTTTATTCAAACCATTTTTTGTAGCTTCGCCAATTGCCAGTAAGGTGGCACGATCATATTTATATTTATCTGCGATGGGAGAATTGGGAGCAGAAAAACTTCCGCCTGAAGATTCCATGGCACTCACGATAGTTGCCATGAACACCATACAAAAATAATAGTTCATTAAAATCCTAAGGCTTTTAAAATTTTCTTAAGTTCATGATATTTGCTTTCTTTGCGAATTTCATGCTTAATATGATGCATCTCTTGTTCAAGAGCTACAATAATTCCTGCTTGAGTTTCAATAACTTTATCTTTATGTGCAAGCTTTTCTTGCTGTTTATATGCAAGTTCCCTTAATACTTCAATCTCAAGATGATCAAGACTATGGGCAGAAACTGAACCACTAATTAACAATGCACCCAAAAAAATAATTTTCATAACTTCCTCATTGTTTTGCAATCCAAACAATTGTGCCTGCTGCAGCAGAAAGAACTACTCCAATTGCTATGCCTTTAAGTAGTAACTTTGGTTGCCAATGCTCATTCTTTAGCCTATGATTTTCATCACATTTTTGCGAATATCCTTCAGCAAGTTCTTCTCGACTTCCATACATAAGTAAATTTTTGTCAGCATTTGAAAGATGATGGTGGTGATGAAAATGATGTGTTTTATCCGCAAACATAAGTGGCATGTGGCACAGGTTTAAAGCTAAAATAGTTAGTGCCATACAACGTAAATTCATAGATGTAACTCCGTTAAAAAAAGTAACTTCAAGAAAGTATAACAGAAGGCCATTTTTTGCAAAGAATCTCAATTTTTACCTGATTTTCTCTGTAAAAAAGGTCAAAGCAAAAATCATTGAATTTAAGTCTTTTTTTTTGCTAAAATTAAAGTAAATAAGATAATAAAAAAAAATGGAGAATTATGAAGAAATTAGTATTAACCGTTGTAGTATTCTTAGGGTTACCTGCAAGCTTATTGGCAATGGATGATCCTAATAGCTGGCAACGCCCACAAAGACCATCGCAGTCAGGAAGACCCCCTCGCCCACGGCCAACGGCGGTAAATTATGGAGCAGCACCACTAGATCCAATTACTACGGACAATAATACACCTGCTTATATCCCACAACCGCCACAAGTAACCAATCCTATGCATATTATCACCACTACCCCAACTCCCGCACCTACACAAACCACTGCGATTGCTCAACAAAGTATAAGCGCAAAAGAACGAGAACGGCTGGGTAAAATTAAAAAAGATTTAGATAAAATTGAAGAACTATTAAAAGAAATGGGAATTGATTTGGCTCTTACGGCAGTTTCAGCAGTATCACTCGATCCGATAACAGTAGCATTTACCGGAACCGGCGCACTCATTCACATACCAAAATTAGCCTATTACTATGGAAATATGCAAAAACACATTTTTTATCTATCATCATCAAAAACAAGCCCTGAAGCTAAAGCAAGACTCAAAGAATTAACTCCTCGATTACAAGCAGTTGCACGAGTAATTGCAAAAGGACCTGAAAAACTTCAAAAATTAATTAAAAAATTTTCGAAAGAAGAATCTAAAGAAGCTAAGTAAAAATTAAGCCCCGGAAAGACCCGGGGCTTTTAAAATATTTGAACGCTTTATTTTCTTAACGCTGCGCGCAATATTTTCTTACGCAAACGAATATGAGATGGCGTCACTTCAATAAGTTCATCGGGACGAATCCATTCCATACACATTTCAAGATCCATCTTTTTAGGTGGTTGCAGTTTAATTGCATCATCTGTTCCAGATGCACGCATATTGGTAAGTTTTTTCTCTTTGCATGGGTTTACGTCCATATCATCATCACGGCTTGATTCACCAATGATCATACCTTCATATACTTCTTCGTTAGGTCCTACAAAAAGAATTCCGCGCTCTTGCAAATTGTCAAGTGCAAAACCGGTTACTTTGCCCGTTTCCATAGAAACGATCGCACCTTTATTACGTGTCTGAATATCACCTTTGTATGGTTCATATCCATGGAAGCTAAAGTTTACAATTCCGTTTCCGCGCGTGTCAGTTAAGAACTGGCTTCTAAATCCAAGCAATGCACGCGATGGTACTAAATATTCTAAGCGCATACGGCCATCATCATACATATGCATACCCGTCATTTGAGCTTTGCGACGACCCATATTTTCCATTACGGTGCCTTGACTCTCTTGCGGAATATCAAGCAATACATATTCAATTGGCTCATGCTTGGTGCCGTTGATTGTTTTATAAATCACTTCCGGCGCAGAAAGTTGCAGTTCAAATCCTTCACGGCGCATATTTTCTACTAATACACCCAAGTGCAATTGGCCACGGCCCGAAACTTTGAATGATTCAGGTGAATTCGTTGGTTCAACACGAAGTGCCACGTTAACGCGCAATTCTTTTTCTAAGCGCTCTTTTATATGGCGCGAAGTTAAAAAAGTGCCCTCTCTTCCATTAAATGGAGAATCATTTACTGAAAAATAAATGGAAACGGTCGGTTCATCAACTTTTACATACGGATGTGGTTCCGGATGGCCTACCTCGCAAATCGTGGTACCAATAGCTATTGGTTCAGGAAATCCGGTCATCGCCACGATATCACCTACCCCTGCTTCATCGGCTTCCACACGATTCAAACCCAAGAATTTATAAATTTTAGTAATTTTTACCGGCGAACTTACTTTATCATCTTTACAACAGATTACGTGCTGCCCCACTTTTACTGATCCACTAAAAATTCTTCCAATAGCAATCGGCCCTAAGAAATCCGAGTGATCCAAGCTTGTGGTTAAAAATTGTAAATGCTCACTTTTTGCTTTTGGCGCCGGAATATGTTTAATAATTGCCTCGAATAACGGCTTCATATCCCCCGAACGCGCATTCGGATCAGTTGACGCATAGCCACCACGGCCCGAGCCATACAAATGAGGAAACACCAATTGTGATTCATTTGCCGCTAAATCTAAAAACAAATCTTGAATCGCACTCTCCGTACGTGCAATATCAGCATCTTTACGATCAATTTTATTTATTAATACAATCGGCTTAAGATCAAGTTGCAAAGCTTTTTGCAATACAAATCGAGTGCCCGGCAACACCCCTTCAGCAGCATCAACTAAGAGCAAGAATCCCTCAACCATCTGCAAGGTGCGCTCAACTTCGCCACCAAAGTCACTGTGGCCCGGTGTATCTACGATATTGATTGAATAGCCTTCATATTGAATACCGGTATTTTTTGCCAAAATGGTAATACCACGTTCACGCTCTAATACATTTGAATCCATCACGCGCTCTGAGCTTTCTTCTTTGATGGTTCCTGATTGCTTAAGCAATTGATCCACCAAGGTAGTTTTCCCATGGTCTACGTGGGCAATGATAGCAATATTACGAATATGTGAACGATCATTATTCATATTGGCTTAGTTCCGGCTTAGATAAGGTTTAATAAGACTTTTTGAGCAATTAGCTATTATAAGCAGAGTAGCAAAAACACAGGGCTTTGTCTATTTTTGTTTCTAATAGAAAAAAACAGGGAACCGACTAAGGTTCCCTTAAATTTGCCTGGCAAAACAATTAGAATTGGCCGGTTGAATATGGCAATAAAGCCATCACACGGGATTTTCTAATATTGCGGGCTAAATCTCTTTGATGCAAGCTGCAATTTCCTGAGATACGAGCAGGCAAAATTTTACCACGCTCGGTGAGGAAATTTTTCAAGAAGGTTGAATTTTTATAATCTAAAAATCCTGCTTGCTCAGCATTTCCACAAAAGCGGCAGTGTTTTTTACCACCAAAGCCTTGTTTGCGGAATCTTTTTTTAAGCAAGCGTGCATTAATCTTTAATTTGATTTTCTTTGTCATGGGTAAATATCCTAATTAGTCTTCTTGACCTTCATCATCGGCATCATTCATTAAACTGTCTGATTTGCTTTCTTTCATGAAAGCACCAACTTCACGCGTCGGCGCTTCTTCAAGAGATTGAGGGCGCTGATATTCCAATGATCCTTTTGCATCAAGGCGACTGATCATTGAGCGCATCACTAATTCATGCAGCTTAACATCAAATAAGGTTTTAACATCAGCCACAACCGGCTCAATATCTTCACCTTCAAAACGAGCAAGGAAGTAAACTCCATACTCATTTTTTTGTACCGGGAATGAAAGACGATATTTGCCCCAACGTTCAAAGGATACCACTGATCCTTTTTTATCTGAGACGGCTTTATTAAATTGCTGCTCAATTGTCTTAATCTCGTCCGCAGTAATTTCCGGAACGGTAAGCAAGAGCGCTTCGTAACGAGTAGTAGAAGGCATAAAAGCTCCTAAAAAAACTAAATGGAAGTGTTGTTTTACACTATAAACTGAAACTTATCAGTTTATTTAGCACCCCGGGCCCATACAGGCTGGGGTCAAAATAAGTAGGAATACTTATAATTGGATATAAAAAATCTACCAGAAAGAGCCGGAAAATCCAGCATTTTTTGACAAAAACGATGTTTTTGGGATTAATTGAAGTGAATGAATTTTAGGCTTGTTCAACCAAATTGATTGCCATCCACGTGCTATCACCCTCAATTCTAACAACCTTAGCCCCATGCTTTTCATAAAATTTGATAAGCTTAGGCAACATCTGTTGTTTAGTTTCCCCTTCCCTCAACTCAAATGGCCGAGCCTGCAAGGTTACTTTCTTGCAGCCATACAACGAAGGTAACTTATCCAACACTGTTTGCAATAATTTGCTACCCAATTGTTGTTTTCGAAAGTTAGGGTCTATTACAAATCTTCTTATATAAACCACATTAAGTGGCTGAACATGATAAATAAGACTTCCATACTCTTGATTAGTTTTGCTATTCATAATTACCGCAATATATTCTTGCGGCCCAGCATACGGCCATTTATTTATGACAACTTTTGTAATTCCATCAATTTCGTAAACTTTTTCTCTATCTTTCCAATAGTTAAATAATGTACGCGCAAGATAACCACCAATAAAACATGCCGCGCCAATACAAGCCAGGGGATACACGTTATTACTGAAAAATTCCCTCGGTGCATTGATAGCATGTTTTATTCTGTTTATTTCCATCCCTTGAACAGGAGTTGAAATAAAATTCATGCAAACTAGTCCAATCAAGATTGAATGTAATAAATATCTTTTCATAATTTTCTCAATAACTTACTGAATATCGTACAGCATTCGCAATTGGCGCTTTTGCTCAGCCACCAACTCAGCAAGCGCCTGCTCTGCTGTGGTGGCATCTTTTTGAATCTTTTGGTATTCACTTACTGCAGCTCGAGCCACCATTTTGAGTGATAATACCGTCTCTTCTTGAATGGTATCATACCCAACATCATTACCACTATTAGCAGCAAGCTTTGCAGCAAGACCATGCATCACGGAAATTTTTACTAATTCAGCCGCTTGCTTTACTACCTGTTTTCTTGCGTCTTTAGATACTTCATGGAATTTTCCTGCTTTCCAGCATAATTCTTGGTGTTTTAAATGGGTGACCAACTGCTCACGCGCAAGCTCAGCTATCGGCATATGAGGTGGGCACGCCTTTGGCAATGCGTATTTTGCTTGAATATGGGCAACTTGGCAGTAATTGCGGATTGCAACTGGTCTACGCACCGGCACACGGCCAGAACGCATCATAGCGTTCATTTGACCAGATGCTACCAATTGGGATGCACAAAAAAGTACTAATTTAATTTTCATAATAACCTCCATTATGAACAATTTTAGTCCATTGAATCACAAATATAGGCCGCAATTCCTGAACTTAAGGCAACTCCAAGCAACCAAGGTGATTGATTTGTCGTACTTTTTTCATTTCGAAAAGAAAATGCAACCATACAACCAGCAGCCAATGTGACTAATGCATAAAAGGCAGCCTCTTTGCGGCTCTTGAAAAAGCCTTGATCATTTGCTGGCTGATGCGCAATTACTGGGATTATTTGATTAAATATAATCGGATTAGGTTGCGGTTGCAAAAAAACATCTGCAATTGGCGCTATTAGATCTTGCGACTGCATGTGCGACGCAAAAGAAAATCCACAATTTAATAAAATCGCAGACATCAATAGCAATTTCATTTTCATATTATTTCTCCATTTGAATTATTAGAATTTACAAAAAAAGGCTCGAACATTTTTGCTTTCGAGCCTTTTAACTTTTTACGCTAATTTTTGGTGGCGTTCAATCACTCTGCCGATAATGCGGAAATGATCTTTGCCACGTACTAATGCAATTGGCGGAGATTTATGGTTTACTGATTCAAGTACGATAAAATCATCAGTATAGGTTACCTGCATGATTGCGCGTACTGCCGTATCATTACCATATTCTACTGCCGCGATATCACCTGAACGGGTCCAGATTTCTGGAGATACGATCAAGCAATCACCTTTTACAAAGGTTGGCGCCATTAAATTGTTATCAACACACAATGAAAACATTGAAGCATCAGTGGTGTTTAATACCGGGATAAAGACATCCTTATATCCGGTGGTAATTTGCATTAATTGGTTGTTGTATGGTGATGGGTTTGAAGGAATATCACCTACAACTGGTACGATTTGTACTTTTAATTCTACATCCGATTTTTCCGGCATACTCACATTGCTATCAATGTTATCAGTACGCTTTCTGCGTTGCGCAAAAAGATCAATCGGGCTAATTTCGAATGCATTGGCTAATTTACGAAGCGAATCTTCGTTCCAACGACGAGTTCCATTTTTAATATGGGTTAAATAACTTTCAGACATACCGGTTTTTTCGGCAAGAGTCTTAGTGGTCCAGCCTTTTTCGCGTAAAAGTTCTTTTACACGTAATTCTGTTGAACGGGATGACATAACATTCTCCTCCTGTTATCTTAGAGAGTAAAATTTCTAAAAATATAGTTATATTCTGCTATTAATACTAATAGTACACTTAATAATAAAGTTGTCAAATGGAAAATTTCTCCACAGCAGCTATTGGGTCAATACATCGAGTGCGTGAGCGATTCAATAAGAATTATTTTGAACAGACAGCCTGGGCCCAAAATCAGGTTATTTGTGGCCTGGATGAGGTGGGTAGAGGATGCCTTGCCGGCCCAGTAGTCACCGCAGCCGTAATATTACCAATTGGCAAGACCCATCGTCTCTTGAAAGACTCTAAACTAATGCTTCCAGAAGAGAGAGAAAAGGCATATACCTGGATTATAAAAAATTGTTGGTATGCCACCGGAATCGTTCACCATCGGCTCGTAGATGATAAAAATGTTTACCATGCTACTTTGGTGGCTATGAAAAAAGCACTGGTGCATTTAATGGCCACGGTGCCTTATAAACCAATTCAAATAATCACCGATTGTATGCCTCTCAATCTGTTTGATACTGCTTATAAAGAAATTCCCGTCCACTATTTTCCGTTTGGAGAGCGCCGGAGCAGCTCCATTGCAGCCGCCTCAATTGTAGCTAAAGTAACCCGGGATGCCATGATGCGGCGCATGGATACCCTCTTTCCAGGATATCTGCTGGCCAGCCACAAGGGCTATAGCACTCCTCCTCACAAGCGAATACTTATAGAAAGAAATCAACATCTGATTATTCATAGGGATAGCTTTTTAGGCCGTCTAGAAGAAGCTAATGAAATAGTCGAAGGAGAAAAAAGTGAACAACAAACCCTTTGCTGAAATTATGGAATCTTCCCTGCAGACCTTTGTGGCCCAATGTTGGGAATGGGACAAAATGGCCCAATTTGGCTCTTTGGTGACCGTAGAAGATGGCAAACGGACCATTTTTGCCCTGGTTTACCAGATTCAGACCGGCTCTATGGACCCGGTCCGCTACCCCTTTCCCTATAAAAAGACCCATGAGGAGCTCCTGGCAGAGCAGCCCCAAATCTTTGAATTCTTAAAAACCACCTTCAATTGCATATCCCTGGGATATCAGGAGAAAAGCAGGGTATATCATCTTATGCCCACAGAACCCCCAAAAATCCATAGTTTTGTAGGTTTAGCCTCAACTGAGCAATATAGGGAATTTATGGCCAAAAATGGCTATTTACCCCTTCTTTTTGCGTTTTGCGGCCCCCTAGGCAACCTGGACGAGCTTCTTCTGGCAATTCTCAGAAACCAAGCCCTTTTAGGGAGTGGCCTCAAGCCTGAAAAAATGGCCGAATTTATAGAGACCTATAGCCTCCTGACCGGCAACGATTATAGGCGCCTTAAGCTCTTCTTACAACGTGCCCAAACACTCCATTAGCAATCTAATTATTGACAAATAGAATATTTTATTTACAATGAGAAATAACTAAGATGAAAATGGATGGAAATATTGGAGGTTATTATGAAGAAGCTATTATTAATTTCACTTGCATTTGCATTCCCTGCAATTGCAATGCAACAACCAAAACGTAAACGAAGAGATGCATCTAAATGCCAGATTGATTATAACGATCAATCACGTATTGCACCTTTTAGAATTCTTGCACTTGACAGGAACTCTGAAAATGTAGTGGGATATATCAATTTTGGTCTTGATGAATATAATTCAGACTTTGGCCATATTGACTGGTTACATGTAAACAAAACATATCGCGGCAAAGGTATAGGATACAAACTCTTTGAAAAAGCTATTTTTGCTTTAAAAGATACAGGCTTTAAAGTTATCACATGGGATATCGTGGGCCTTGAGGATGTTTCTACTGAAGAATTAAAACAAATATATTCTTCTTATATTTCAAAACTCAAAGATGAATTAAAATTCAACTTCATTACTCATCCTACTGAAACGGTAAATGGATTCAAAGTTATACCGGCGCAACTTATGTTATCAGATAAAAGATAAGGATATTTGGGGGTTATTATGAATAAATTGTTATTATTTTTATTTATTTTTGTATTCCCTGCACTTGCAATGCAAGAAAATAAAATTGCTTCGAATATTAAAATTACAAACGTTTATTTAGATAAGCGACTTAATTTATATGCTATCGAAGCAAAAAATCATCAAACGCTCTGCGGTTCTATTACTTTTAAATACAACCCTCAAAACAAACATATTGGCCATATTTATAATTTAGATGTATTGCCAGATTACCGCAAAAATGGCATTGGCTATCAACTTTTTAGAAAAGCAATTATTGAGTTAAAAAAACAAGGATACCAAAAAATTACGTGGTTGGGTTGGAGCTTGAATGAAGAGCCTATTCCATCTTCAACACTTATAAAAATATATGAAAGCATGGCGCAAAAACTTGCTCGAGAAATTAAATGTGATTTAGAAACAACACCAAGCGAATACGATCCTGAAGAAACATTTTTTACCTTAACACTTACCTAAAAAATGAGGAGGTTATTTATGAAGAAATTACTATTTTCTTTACTCGTATTTGCAATTCCAGCAATGGCAATGCAAAATCCTCAGGGGATTAAGCGTAAATATGAAGATCAACGTGCATCATCAATAACCTATACAAAGCCAGATATTTCAAGAGAAATCTTTTCTATTAAAGCTTTAGATAATAATCATGAAGTCGGCTCCTGCCAAGCAGGTGTAAATCCCTTTGCAGAGCATCAAGGATATATCTACGCATTACACGTTGAATCACAATATCGAAATAAAGGTATAGCATATATGCTATTTAAAAAAGGAATCGAAGCACTCATTAAAAAAAATTATCGCGTAATTGCCTGGGATGCTATTGGAATATTTGATGTATCAACCCGTACTTTAGAAAATATTTATCTTTCTATGATTATGAAGCTTCAACAAAATTTTGAATTCGATTTTATTATGGAAGAACGTATCAAACCCTTAGACACAGAAGTTACCCCCATGAGAATTATATTAAAAGGAAAAAGATAAATCGGAGATTATCATGAAGAAATTATTATTACTTATCTTACTCTTTATTTCATCTGCTTATGCAATGCAAGCCCCACAACCACACAATGAAGAATCTATAGAGATAACTTTAACAAATCCTACACGCGTATTTAATAACTTTTATCAAATTTTGGCCTTAGATGGTAAAAAACAGGTGGGATATCTCACCTTCCATTATTTTGCCAATAATCCAACTCAATGGGGGCTTGGTTCATTCTCGGTGCAACAAGCATATCGAGAAAATCATATTGGCCAAGCACTTTTAAAAGAATGTATTGATTATATTAAATCACAACAAGCACGCCAATTAACATGGCAAGCGATTCCGCTTGATCAGGCCATTAACTTGGATACACTTATTAAGATATATCAAAAAATTATCATCAAGTTAGGGTTTGCTCCGGAAGCTCTTATCATTGGGCCGCGTGAAGGATCAGGGCTCACTCAACAAGTTACCATGAGCTTACAACTAACCTGAAAAGTAATATTAACAAATTAAAAATCACTCCTTATTAACCTCTAGGAACTATTTCAATGGTTTTTGGTTTCATAAAAAATACTCTTCAAAAAATTTACTCTACGGTCACCTCACCTATTAAAGCGCTTTTTGCACGTCCCCTTGATGAGCAGGCACTGGCAGATCTTGAAGTAATATTACTGAGTGCCGACACTGGCATTAAAACCACCAAAATTATCATGGAAAAGGTAAAGAATGCATGGAAACATGGCACACTTAAAGACGGCCAAGATTTAAAAGCACTTTTACAACAAGAACTACGTGCTCTTTTGCAATCACATCCATTTAGTGGTTTGAGTAATATCATAGTTTTGGTGGGAATTAACGGTAGTGGCAAAACAACTGCAGTAGCAAAATTAGGGCATCTTTTAAAACAACAAAATAAAAGAATAGTATTCATAGCTGCTGATACCTTTCGCGCTGCAGCCACCCAACAACTTGAACGCTGGGCCCAGCAATTAGGAGTAGATATCATAATGGGCACCGAAGGCCAAGATCCGGCATCGGTAGTATTTGCTGGCATGCAGAAATACAAAAATGAAAATTATGATACCGTGATTATTGATACGGCAGGTCGCTTGCAAACCAAAATTAACTTGATGAAAGAACTTGAGAAAATTAAACGAGTAATAACGGCTCAAGTTCCTGATCAAAAAATTACTACCTTGCTCACTATCGATTCCATGCTCGGGCAAAATTCATTTGAGCAAGCAAAACTGTTTAATGAAAGCACTCCCCTTGATGGCGTAATCTTAACCAAAATGGATGGCACTGCCAAAGGAGGCATCGTATTTGCCATCAGCAATGAGCTTAAAATTCCAGTAGCCTTTATTTCTTTTGGCGAAAAGCCTGAGCAACTTAAAAAATTTGATGAACAAGAATACGTGCAAGAATTGCTACAATAAGAGATTCTCTCTCATACAATTATAAAACCAAGAATCACAAAGATTAATACACCAATTAAAAAGAATGCGAATAATATTTTTGCAATAGTCGCACTGCCCGATGAAATTCTCGTGAATCCTAAAAGACCCGTGATCAATGCAAAGATGGCAAAAATAATCGCCCATTTTAAAAACATACGTATTCCTTTATTTAATATTTTCTTAATTTTCACAAAAAATATTAAAATAAATCAATGCTTAATTAAAATATGCGGAGCAAGAAGTTCATGTTTGTAAACCATCTTATTTCTCTTATTCAAAATAAACTTGCAAATAAATTTGAAGATCCTATTCTCTGCCAACAATACGCTCATTGGCTCTTGCAATTTGTTACACAAAAATCTGAAATTGAATTACTCACGCAACAAGAAATAGAATGGACTCCCACACATCAAAAACAGATTGATGATGCTCTTGATAAATTGATCAATCAAAATATGCCCCTTGCCTATTTACTCGGCTCAATTCCATTTGCAGGTCTTGATATTTTAATTCAGCCTCCCATTCTCATTCCACGCGCAGAAACAGAGCAATGGGTATGCGATTTAATTGACGAACTATTTCATGTGCGTAATGAGCCTTTTACCATTCTTGATCTGTGCACCGGCAGTGGATGCATCGCACTCGCATTCGCCTGCGCATTTCCTAAAGCAAAAGTATATGCCACCGATATTAATAAAGATGCTCTTGAGCTTGCCCAGCTCAATGCAAAGCATAATCAGATTAGCAATGTTACCTTTTTATATTCAGATCTTTTTGAGGCGATTCCCAAAGATCTTAAATTTGATTTAATTGTTGCTAATCCACCCTATATTCCCGAAGCACAATGGTCCCAATTAGAACCATCGGTAAAAAATTGGGAAGATAAAAATGCACTTATGGCTCCCGATGCAGGTATGGCACTCATAAAAAAAATAATTGATCAGGCACCCGCTTATTTAAAAGCACATGAATTATTAGAAAACTACATCTCCACACAGCTTGCTATCGAGATTGATGCCACTCAGGGCACCGCAGTATCGACATACTTAAAAAACCATGGGTATACTCACGTTAGCATTATAAAAGATCTTGAAGGCAAAGATCGATTAGCTTGTGGGAGAATAGTGCATGTGGCCAGCTCCACCTATTCGTGAGGATGTGGTATCAGTAATTATTAATGCACATCATCTGCATTGTGGATGGTTGCAATATGATGAAAAAAAAGGATTATATTTATCTGCATTCGATTCATATGCTCATGAGCATGCCACGCATCTGAGTATTCATAAGCATCTTGAACAATTTATCAATACGTACCAATTAACCAATTCTTTTTTGACCATTGCATTATCAAGTCCTTTGATATATCAAGATTTTGTGCGTTTATCAAAAGCCTCGCCACTGCTGGCTGATTTTCAAATGAAACAATTGCACCCTTTATTATGGGATTATCAATACTTGCATGCGCTTGATGACGGCAATCATCTGTTTTACCTGAAAGGAATAAAAAAATCTGCATTCTTTGAATATCATTTATTGGCTCATATATGCCAACTTAAATTAATCACACTTACCAGTACATATGCAGCTCAATTGGCAGCTTACGCTCAGTTGCATGGCAAAGCCTTTCGCCAATCAAAACTATCTTTAGATTTGGCAAAACATACGTATAATATCGCGGCTTGTTTTGATCGTGATGCCCTTGCGCGCATGCTGCATATAACAGCACAAGCGCGCACTGCAATCAATTTCCAAGAAGTCCTCACTGCAATGATAGGATCTTATTATACTGAATCAAGGAGCTCGTGATGAAATCATTTTCTTATACAAACGTAACACGCACGAAATATTATGCCGTGCGGCGTTGGCTTCGCGTAAGTATCTGCTTGAGTGTGAGTACGATTTTTATTATGGGTTTGTGGTATCTTCCGGAATATTTTTTACATCAGGAACTTGCACAACAGCATACTCAGTTGCATTCACTTGCATTGCAAAACGGCAAACAAGCTACAAATACTCCGACCATACAAGTAGCATTATCCAAAATTGAAAAAAGACACAAAAAAGCAAGTTGTGCGGTAACCTTACTCAAAAAAATAAAAAATCTTTGCAATGATGAGAGCAGTTTAGAATCGCTGAATCTCAAATCGCATGATGTCCAAATTGTGCTCGCAGCAAAAAATGCGCCTATTTTGGTAACATTCGCCGATAATCTTGCGCAACAATCATCTTACTCCAATCTTTATATTAGCTCTTTAGAACCCAAAGAGCAGCGCATGATTGCCATACTTAAGAGCCATCATGAAATAAAAAATTCTTGAATGTGTTCAACTATTTCATAGATAGTATGGAATAATACCATTTCAAAACTAAGGTTAAATTTATTATGAAAGCAGTTTATGGACTCATTGGTATTTTCAATATGCATTTTGCATTTGAACCACCACCTCAGATTATGACATTGCCCGTTGAAGTTATTGAACAATCACGTGTACCTGCAATTGGATTAAATGATCTTAATGCACTTAAAACGAGCTTTGAAAAACTTACACGTAAAAAACTTAAATCTTTGCCTTCAGGCCCTATTGAACCTCCAAAAATAGCACGCAGTCTTTCTGCGGGAACTCCAGCTAAAATTGATTGTAAAACATTAGATCTTCAAATTAATTTTGCATGCCGAGAAGCGTTAAAAATTTTAGAACCGATCCAAGGATCACATTCTCCCGTTGCTCAACTGGTTAATTTAGAACTGTATCAGCAAGCACAAAAATACTATCGTAATGCATTATCAACACTCATAATCTCATTTAATCTCAAATGTTATGATGCCTTTGAAAGAATAAATCAAATTTTTGGACCGTTTTTGCAAATAGAATATAACAAGCAAAGTTTGAATAAAGATTATACGCTTGATCAAAGCACACAAGAATTATATACATCCCTCAAGGATGTATTAAGAGAAGAGCGAAAACGCAGAAAGCACAATGTTCCCCCGCCTATGAATATTCAAATTAGCAAAGATATAGACGAGATACGGCATGAAAAAGCACAAAAATCATTAGAAAACGGTCGCGCATTTCGGGATGGCGTGCGCAATACTCGTAAATCAATCATGAATCCCTCATTGGAACAATATGAATTCATTGAATTACTCACCTATAATGCCTTTGAACATTTTATTGTAGCATTTCATTGTGATTCTGATGATTCACTAGGGGAGGCACATGAAGTTTTACAAGAGCTTAAGGCCATTCATAATTTGAAACTAGAACAACATAAAATGATAGGAACTCGATATCCAGAGGCTTTACAAAAATATAATCAATTAATGATTAATGCCACAGAAATGTATCTTCTTGAAGAAGCAACCGATAATTCAGCACCCGGGAAAAAATTACAAGAATCTGAATTGGCCGTTTTGGAAAAATCTACATCAAGTCCTCGAGTTGAATCAGTACTTAATGCGCCACTTCCTTCTAAAACCACTCCATTATCATTACTAAAATCTGCATGGGACCACATTAAAGATAGCAGCAAAACACTTTGGAAGAAATTACCATTTTAATTTTTTGATTTTATGTAATACTTTTAAAAATTATCCTTCAATTTTATAAGAAGAACATCATGGCACGCATCAAACAACTTTCTCCTCATGAAGCACAAAAAATCGCTGCCGGCGAAGTAGTAGAACGCCCGGCAAATGTGGTCAAAGAACTGATAGAAAATGCTCTCGATGCGGGCGCTACTCAAATAACCATTTATATCGAAGATGCGGGCAAAAAATTAATTCGTATTATTGATAATGGCTGCGGTATGAACCAAGAAGATGCTCATCTTTGCTTTAAACATCATGCCACCAGTAAGATCACTAGCGTTGATCAATTAAATAATCTGCTTACCTTTGGATTTCGTGGCGAAGCACTTTCAAGCATTGCTGCCGTAAGTAGAATCACACTCATCACTAAAGAAACTGATGCAGCTTTGGGAACAAAGTTGCAATTAGAAAACTTACATGCAGTGGAAGAACAAACCGTTACCTGCAACACTGGAACTGATGTTGCCATCTCAGATCTTTTTTATAATGTCCCTGCTCGCAAAAAATTTTTAAAAACCAATGATACTGAATGGCGCCAAATTCAACTATTATTTCATGCATTTTGTTTGGACTATAAACATATTCATTTTACGCTGTATCACCACAATTCCTTAGTTTATAATTGTCCTCCGGTTGCAGATTTGGCACAGCGTATTTCACAACTTTTTGATCATACGATTGCTTCTCAATTATTACCAATCGCTCATGAGCAAAATGGAATCACACTTGAAGGAATAATTTCGTGCCATACCTATGGCCGCTATGATCGCTCTGCCATTTTTTTCTTAGTAAACAAGCGCTGGGTGAAAAATCATAATTTAGGCAAAGCATTGCTTAAAGGATATGCGAATGTGCTTCCTCCGGATAAGTATCCTCTGGCATGTGTGCATATCGCATTAGATCCCACTCAGGTGGATATTAATATTCATCCACGCAAAGAAGAGGTGCAATTTTTAC
This sequence comes from Candidatus Babeliales bacterium, assembly GCA_045863215.1. Classification (GTDB taxonomy): domain Bacteria; phylum Babelota; class Babeliae; order Babelales; family Vermiphilaceae; genus BTUB01. Next base: position 15,970 of record BTUB01000002.1, read on the forward strand.
ATCCTCGCCAGGCGGAGAATACGATTACTAATGCAGTGAAAGCAGCACTAGAAAATCATCTTTCAATGCAATTGCAAAAGAAAGTGAGTTTTGCAACCCCACAATCAAGCTGGCAACCTCCATTAACATCTACTCGTATCAAAGCTCCCACTTTCAGCCAATTACCTTCTTTTGAAACAGTTTCAGTTTCACCATTGCTCTCTTCTACACCTGCAATCACCATACCTGATATAGATACCCTTCCATCTAAAGATACTTCTATTGCATCAAAACCTGTAGATGGAATAGCAACTCAATCGTTTCCTTCAATTCTGAGGAACACGGAGTGTGTCTCGAAGGATACAGATATTCAAATAATTGGCCAATTACACAAAACATATATTTTGATAGAAGAAAAAGATGGCCTTTTTATCATAGATCAGCATGCTGCCCATGAACGCATTTTGTATGAGCAATTTTCAACTCGATTTGAAAATATTGCAACGATAGCATTACTTTTTCCCTCAGTAATAACTCTTTCAGAACATGAGATGAATCTTTTAATGGCTCATCAAGATATTTTTACGCGCAACCATATCGCACTTGAGCAACTGGGAGCAAATCAGATTGTAATTACGGCAATTCCGGTGCATTTAAAAGAAATTAATATGGAAGAATTGACACGAGAAACTATTGGATGGATTGAAGAAAATCAAAAAGCTGATCCTGAACTTTTTTATAAAAAAGTAAACGAAAAATTGCATGCACAAATGGCCTGCAAAGCTGCCGTAAAAGCAGGCGATATTCTCACTCCAACACAAATGCATCAACTTATATGCGATCTGCAAAAAGTAAATAATCGATTCACCTGCCCTCATGGAAGACCAACCGGCTGGAATATTAGCCTGTATGAGATCGAGAAAAAATTTAAACGGAAACTATAGTTACTGCTAATTCAATCTAAAAACTAGAGATATATATTGATTAAGGCCGCTCGTGGTGAGTGTCCGGCGTAAGACGGACGTATCGAACCATGCGGCCTATAAAAAAGAAATCTTATTGAAAATGATTAGAATTCTTTAAAAAAGTTAGAAAAAAAAATTTATTGATATTTATCAAACCCGCATGGTTCGATACGCAGCCTATCGGCCGCACTCACCACGAGCGGGTTTATGATTAAATCTTAAGTTGCGTTCGCTATTTAATCACGTTTTTTTTGGCTCCGGCAATAAAAAAACCTCTGGTTCTAATTCCTTACTGTATTGAGGATATTTAGCCTTTAATGCTTCTATTTGTGCAAGCAGTTTAAATATAGGGCTATTATGATTGGTGAGCGCCACTTTTTCACAAGCCCATTTATTCCGTTTTGGTGCTTGTGCGCTTAATTGATTCACATATGCTTCTTTTGCATCATATAACGCTTTATACAAAGTATTCGTCTCATTCCGAGCCTCTTCCATGTTTGTTGTCCAAAAGTTTGGAATATTATATAAAGCCAAAGTTGCAATTTTGTGACTTACTTCAAAAAAATTACTTGCCATTGCTTCTTTTGTTGCGGATACCACGGAAGTTCTCATTATAATGCAATAAATTTCTTGTTGACGTTTTTGATCAGCAGTAGAAAATTCTTCAAAGAGTTTTTTTAAATGTTCTTCCGCTGCGTCTTTTTCACCCCATTTTTTGAGTGATTCATCTATATGAATTTGTCTTACCGTTTCACCAAGCGCTAAAGTCCAATCCAACGAACCCCGTTTGCCCACCGTACTGGAACGCATTGGGCTTTTTGACGATGAGGGACTTTCAGATTTAGAAGTACGCCCTGAAACATCAGAAGTTCTTCTTGCTGCAAATCGCGTAAGCGTACTATCACGGGGAATTTCGGTTGATTTCTCATCTTTTAAATTATCAACTGCAACTTTTTCTTTATTATCTTTTGGTGCTATATGCTTTTCTTCCTTACCGCGCGGACTTCGCGGTCTTTCCTCTTTTCCTTTTTTTTCATCTTTGCGAGGACTTCCACCCATTTTAGCAAGAACTCTATCCATGCTGTGAGCGGACATACTAAGCAAAGCAATTATTATTAGAACTCTCATACATATCCCCTTTCAACTTTGAACTATCCTTCTTGAGAGTAATGAAATCGTCAAAGTATTTACAATTGCACCTATAAAAATTTAGATTTTTGTATGTTTTAAATATCATTTTATAAAAAAAGGATCGTATGAAAGCACCTTTTAATTTAAGAAACCAAGCCGGTCTTTTACTGGGTCTGGGCCTTGCCATGATTGTTTTGGGTTCCTTGGCACTTTATTCAACAGTTACCGCCACCTATCTTTCAGTAAAATTGCTTGGTTGGCTCTTTTTTATTTCAGGATTCATACAAGTGGGTCATGCACTTTTCGCACGTGCTTGGAGCGGTTTTTTGCTTCCGCTTATCTTAGGAATTTTGGGCATTATTGCCGGCATTATCATTTTAAGGGATCCACTCACCGGAGCAATAACTCTTACCTTATTACTATCTTTTTTATTTATTATCCAAGGTGTGATTCGTATTATTTTATCCCTCACTAAGAAATTCGAGCACTGGGTGTGGATCTTAATAAGTGGAATTTTGAGCGTCATTTTAGGCTTTCTAATTTTATATCAATGGCCATGGTCAGGCTTATATATCATTGGCTTATTTGTGGGTATTGATCTTATTTTCAATGGATGGGCACTTATTATGCTTAGTACATTTTCCCGGCGTGCAATCACAAAGCAATAATTAATTTTTAGCCAACCTACGATACATATAAACACCCATCATATAACTGATTGGTATTGTAATAATAAGATACATGAATAATGCAGCAATAATATCTACCGCCAGAATACGCCAGAAATTACCCGTTGTTGCTGCATAACTTCTTCTAAACGCTTCACTCACCGATATATTTTTATCAATCATATAATAAACGGCTAGCTGCAATTTAATCGCAAAATAAATACCCGGAATAATAAAAAGAATGAGACCCAGCGTAACAATAATACCATACAATATCATGACTCCGAGCAACCTAAATAACCTTGAAATAGAAAAAAGTCTAAAAAAATCACCAAATGAAAGCGTGGCAGAATTAGTATCATAAAAATGCAACAATAATTTGATAGGCGCATACCAAATATAAATAATCGACAAAAAATAGGCTAAAAGAAATAAAGTTGCCAATATGATAAATACTAGATTATCAAATGCAGCTGGCATAATCACACCAAAAAGAGCTACCGATGAAAAAAGCGCAAAAATCGGCACCAATACGATGAATGAAAATCCTATCCACATTAAAAAAAGCTTTATAAAATACCACGGATGTTCAAGCAGCGCACGCACCGAATATAAAATAGTTTCTTTAACTGAAAATAATTTATTCATAATTTTCCCCCTTGATCTAATGTAATGATAGCAAAAATATCTTTGAAAAATCTAGATTCCACTACTTGAATAAAATTCAGCTTTTTCTTTTTGATTCCGCTCTTTTCTTAAATCTCGCTTTACTGCAGGGACAATTTCATCTTGAAAGTAAGCAATAAACCACGCACGTAAATGGGCATTATCAACTATTTGAGTTTTTTTTACTGCATAATCACGTCCCATTTTAATTCTTTGTTTTCGTATAATCTGCGCAACATGCTCCGATGAACTTAAATACTCACAAGAAACTGAGGAGTTAATAAGATTATTAGGTTGCGCCAAAGAAGTAAGAAGTTCAAAAGGAAAATCATCAGCACTTAATTGCAACCGTTGCACCACATACGGAATCAAAACAGCATAATCCTGATCTATTGGGTCCATTGTATATTGCATGCTATACACCGATCCTACGTATAAAAAAACAATCATGAATAAATGAATCATGAGCATCCTTTTAAAATATGTGCGCACAGTGTAACATAGGGTATCTTCAGTAGCCATTATATACTATTAGCTAAATATATGTGATTCTCCAAAAGGACCTATAATGAATCGAATATTTTTATTGGTTTTGGTTGCTCTTCATATTCCAAGTAAAGGAATGGAAACTCCCAAGCTCACTATTATGGGCCAAAGAACAGGAAATATTGATACTAGATGTCAAACCACCGCTGATTTAATGCGCGGTGCACTCCCTTTAGCACATATTGCTTATACCCTGAATGGAGCAAAGGGAATACGACCTTTAATATGCGCTGTGGGGCCTATTGCATATCAAAACGAAATCTTTTTAGCGCGCATTACAGAATTAGTAATTACTAAGCCAGAAACTTCTTCTTGGGCACTTTTAGCTTTCGCCGTCAAAAATTTAAAAGAACTTCATGAAAAACAAAATAAAACTGATATAAAAAATCATACTTTATATATTGATGCTATAATAAATCCAGGAAGTTATGAACAATCTGCATTTGAAACCTTTGGATTTAAAAAAGTGGGTAATTACTTTGCCACGGGAAAAGAGCAGCATATTTATTTGTTGGGTTCTGATGAGCACGAAGGGGTGAATTCAAGATGGCAAAATTTCCTCCTTCCTTTTGCATCAATTATCCTTGAAGAAAAACAACATCAAGAAGAAGACTTACAAACTCTTCTTGATGAACAAGGTAAACGTACCCGCAGTGATAAACCATCAAAGCAGAAATCAACCCCTTCCCATTTTCCTATTATTGACCCGTCACAATTACCAACTCCTATTCCAGCAGCTGCAGATCCTGTATATAGCGCATATCCTCGTTTAACACAAAATGCAGCTCAACTCGAATCTAAAATTCATAAATCACATACCAAGAAAAAAAAGAAAAAACATTCAAAAAGAAAATTACATGAATAAAATTCTATTTTTTATTTGCTCACTTTCCCTATCACTTGCATATTCCATGCAACCACAAAAAGAGCGCTTCACATGCTTGCGTGAGGGTAAAACTTACACTCTCATTTATTCACAGTGATTTGAATTTGCTATACTAACAGACATGAAGGTATCAAAACGCTCCGAATTCTTTAGCTTTTTAAAACGTTTTTTGGCCCTTTCGGGGCCCGGTTATTTAATTGCTGTGGGTTATATGGATCCGGGCAATTGGGCCACCGATTTAGCTGGTGGTGCTCAATATGGCTACGCACTTTTGAGCGTGATTCTTATTTCTAATTTTATGGCAATGTTGTTGCAATATTGTGCCCTAAAATTAGGCATTGTAACCGGAAAAGATTTGGCGCGCGCATGCCGCGATTATTATCCTAAGGCAGTTTCTGTACCACTCTGGATTTTGGCAGAGCTTGCGGTGATTGCAACCGATTTGGCAGAAGTAATTGGATCAGCAATTGCTTTACAACTTTTATTTGGTATTCCACTTCTTTTTGGTGTCTGTATAACTGCAGCTGATGTCTTACTACTGTTAATGCTTACCAATAGGCATGTAAAATCTGTAGAACTTCTAATTGCTGCACTCATTGGTATTATTATTATTTGTTTTACAATTATTATTATCATTGCAAAACCTTCATGGCTCGGGATTCTCAAAGGCTGCATCCCAACTACACGGATTTTATGGGATCCAGAAATGCTCTATTTAGCCATTGGAATCTTAGGAGCCACGGTGATGCCACACAATTTATATTTGCACTCGGCACTCGTAAAAGAAGAACCACATGATAATGCAGCTCAAAAACGTCAATCGATTTTTTATACTAATTTAGATTCTTGTGTGGCGCTTACTTTCGCCTTCTTTGTAAATGCCGCAATTTTGATTGTTTCAGCAGCAGTATTTTTTAAACATGGATTATATACGGTGGCAGAGATTCAGGATGCGTATCATCTGTTTACACCCATTCTTTCGACAAGTGTTGCAAGTTTTGTATTTGCGATCGCTCTTTTAATTTCCGGGCAAAACTCCACACTCACCGGCACTCTTGCGGGACAAGTAATCCTAGAAGGATTTGCTAATATTAAAATTCCTGCTTGGGCACGCAGATTAATAGGAAGATTAGTTACTATTATACCCGCTGTAATCGGGATTCTATGGTTTGGCGAATGTTGTCTTTCTCAGATGATGATCTTTAGCCAAATTGTGCTCAGCCTGCAACTTCCATTTGCCGTATTTCCACTGATTCAATTCACCGGAAATCCAAAAATCATGGGATCATTTTCTAATGCCCGTTGGATCAAAGGAGCAGCGTATACCTCAGGATTTGCGATTTTGATTGTGAATACTTTGATGATATATTTTGCAATAGTTTAAAAACAAAAAAAGCCGGAATTTCCGGCTTTCATCTTAATAAACGATAACTGTTTATGCTTTTTCAATAGCAGGCAGTTGTGCTTGAGCGTCTAAATATGCTTGCGCAGCCGCAATACGATCAGCGCAACTTGGGTGTGGAAGAAATGGAGTTTTTGCCTGGAGCCAACGAACAAATCCATTGAGCTTTTTAGTTATCCATAATGATCTTTCAAGTTCTGCAAAGTCTTGTGGAGTGAGGTTTAATTTCTCAGCTTGGATTTTATCATTTGTTGCTAATAATTCAGCATCAAATTTTTCAACTAGTTTCTCCTGAAAAATTCTCATTGATTCGATAAGGCCCTCTGCATGGCCAGCTTCACATGCAAAACTATCGGCTTCTTTTTCAAATCGCTTACCAATAAGAAGTCCGTGTGCTATAAATGCACTTAATGAAATTCCCATTGCACGCAAATAATAATCAATATCCTTAGTCAAACTCAGTTTTAACCCAAAAATAGGAATATATAGCTTATCTGCATTCACTTTATCATTAAGATAATTCATACCCTTATTAACGAAATACCAGGATAAAAATATGGTAGGAATCATTATAGCAAGAGCTTTATTAATATGTTGGCCTCTAATGTGCCCAATTTCATGAGCAATTATTGCTTCTAACTGTTTATCAGTTAATGTATTCAATAATTTTTGCTCGATAATAATACCACCTACGCTATTAAAGATTTTTGAAGCTGCTGCATTTAAAACTCTTTTATGCAAACTAATAAAAATATGTGGTGTACTAATACCAGATTTTTTGGCTAAATTCTCAATAAATTCATATAGTTTTGGCATCATTTCTGGAGTAATTACAATAGCATCTTGGCCTAAAAAATATGAACATAAATATCGTTCCCATTCACTTTTAATATACTTGAAATTATGAATTTTGCGCTCAAATTCATGCGAAATCAAATTTAATTCTTTATCAAAAAGATTTTTAAAGTCCAAGTTCTCTTTAATCAGAGCAAATTCTGCTTTATATACTTGAGTTTTGGTTACTTCAGGCGCTGTTATTTCTTGCGCATTTGCAATTCCGGAGAAAAGAACCGAGATTGCTAGTACCAGATTGCGTATTTTCATTGATGCCCCCGTAGCAAAAGAAGTTAATATTATCACATAAAATACCCTAGATTATTCACATTGGCAATAAGCATTTTCAGTGGGTTTAATGCTACTAATTTATTATGTCAATTTTTTTACAAAAAGGAATTATTAAGTTATATTAAGAAAGTAATGATCAAGGAGGTCTTTCATGCAACCATTAGCAGTCAAAATTCGCCCGCAAAATCTTGATGAGTTTGTGGGGCAAACTCATTTAGTGGGGCCAGATAAGCCGTTGCGCATCGCGGTTCAAAAAAAGCATATTTTTAGCTTTATTTTATGGGGTCCGCCCGGCGTAGGTAAAACTACTCTTGCTCGCATCTATGCCCAGGCAATTAATGCCGATTATTATGAACTTTCTGCCGTTTCTGCCAGCAAAGATGATATTCGAACCCTAGTAGAACCAAATAAGAAAAATCTTACTATCGAAGCAGATCGTTCAAAGGTCCTCTTTTTAGATGAGATTCACCGCTTTAATAAAGCGCAGCAGGATTTTTTACTGCCCTATGTAGAAACAGGACGGTTGATTCTCATTGGTGCCACCACCGAAAATCCGAGCTTTGAGGTGATCCCTGCATTGTTATCCCGCTGCCGAGTCTTTACCCTTAAAGAATTAAGTACTGAGGAAATTGGCCAGATTATAGAAAGAACAGGATTATTAGTGCCAGCCGATGCAAAGGATTGGCTTTCTGCAATGGCAAATGGTGATGCTCGCCAAGCGCTTACTTTATTAGAAAATTGTGTGCAACTTTATGGGGAAATTACCTTAGAAAATCTCAAAAGTGCTCTCCAAAGCATTCATTTACGCTATGATAAAAAATCAGAAGAGCATTATAATACTATTTCTGCTTTCATAAAATCGATGAGAGCAAGCCAGCCAGATGCAGCTTTATACTATCTTGCTCGTATGGTGGAATCAGGCGAAGATCCTAAGTTTATTGCACGAAGAATGGTAATTTTTGCTTCTGAAGATATTGGACTTGAAGATCCCATGGCACTCACCGTAGCTAATAATGTATTCAGGGCAGTAGAAACCATTGGCTACCCAGAATGCGGAATAAATTTGGCTCATGGCGTATGCTATCTTTCTCGAGCTCCTAAAAGTAAAGCTTCTTATTATGCTTATTTAGAGGCACTTGAAGATGCCCGTACGTATGGTAACTTGCCCATCCCCTTGCAAATTAGAAATGCCCCTACTCAACTCATGAAAGAGCTGGGATATGGTAAAGGATATGTGAAATATACTCAAGAAGATTTATTGCCCGAGAAGTTACAACATAAAAAATATTTAAAATAAAAAGAGGGCGTATCTCATCAAGATACGCCCTCTTTTTAAAGCGCGTTATTTGCGATTAGATTCTGCACGATAGTTATCTCTTGCAGACTCAGCTTGTTTAACTTTAGGCTCAACCGTTTCTTGCTTTTTAACATTACTCTCAGAAGTTTGAGCTGCTTTTTTATCTTGAGTTTCTTTATTAGCTTCGTTTTGTTTGTATCCGTTTTTATTCCATGCTTTATTGTTATTATTCATAATATCCTCCTAATTTCAGATTTGATCGTTTTTTATCGTCATTATTAACAATTTGGACAATGACGACCGCCGCGTTTTGTTTGTCTACGGCGTCCAGTTCTACCTTCTTCCATATCAGCTTCCCAACCTACAGCTGAAGATGCCATGTGTTTTTTGGTTGTTTTTTCGCGTGCTTGATCTTTAGTATGTGCTACTTTAGATTTACGGTCTTTATTTTTATTTGCCATGATTAATACCTCCATTTATTACGTGCGTATTATTTACGCTTCTTCTTCCTCTTCTTCTTCATCTAATTCATAATCACTGTATTGTTCGGCTTCAAGTTCTTGAGTTTCGTCAGATTTACCTTGTTTGAGTGGATTTTGCTTATATTGTTCTTGAATGTTTGGGTTATATTGACGTTCTTTATTAAGATTTGATTCTTCAGGATTATATTTATTGCCGTTCATAACTTTCTCCCTTATATGTGAGTTAAACATGCTTCTACTACTTATAATCGTAGCAAACCATCATCCTAAAAAACAAGACAATAAGCTATGAATCGATATTTTGAGCACTATTTATCCCAAACCATTGACTTTAAGGGCCTCTTTTTGCTAGAAAGATTCATATAAAAGAATATTGCACTTTGGTTTTTCACCTTGGTATTTTACAGTAAATAGAGTTCCCAATTATCAAAAGGGGGAAAATGATTTTTCGTGTATTAATTATTACAATATGTACCAATTTCTTAGCATTTGCCGATGCACCATACAAAGAAGCAAATGATGTAATTTGCCCCACCAAGGAAGATTGCACCATAACAAATCAATGCAAATGCTGGTGCTCTCATAAATGCGGTCCGCGGAATAAAGTGAAAGATGATAATCCTATCTTTTTAATGTCTGATCCATACGGAAATTATTGCTATTGCAATCAATGGGATATTGATAACTATGATCGCTGCAAAGCAAAAGAGGGTAATCAACAATCAGCTGAATTACCATCGAATATTATTTCAAACAAGAGATAGTTTATAATTTTCCGCAAGCTTTTTTATCCTTTTTTGTGCGCACCCATATGGCGTGCGCGAATGCTTGCTTCTGCTTTTTCACGGGTACGTGAATGAGCTATCACCTGCCATTTACCATTTTCAAATTTTAAAATCGGATACCCTTTAGTTTTAGTCTTTTTACCAACTTTATAAGGCATTTTAAATCCTCTCTTTTTTTAATTTCATATACAATAAAGTAAAAGTAACTGTTTCTAAAACATATAAAATAGAAAGAAGATATAAAAGCACTATTGATGCTCCATAACTAAGCTTAGCTAGCCCCATCGGTTTTGCAATGGTCTGTTGGGTGATGAAATAAAGCAGAAAAGCACCTGCTATAAGAACCGATTCATACAAGATATCGATACTCACCACATGTGCGATATTCTTTGTGAAATTGTTAAAAGATTTTTTAATTGCCTGCAGCCCATTTTCTTTTTCGAAAGTAATAATTTGGATCATAAAAATAGTACCCCATTGCCACAAAAAATAGAGAATACTACCAACCCATCCCATGAGAGCAGTAATAAATAATACCGCCGTTTCAATAAGCGCATACCATGCTAACGATGGCCATATGGTTAAAAATAAGTGATAATATTGCTTACACTCAATCTTTTTTTGCTCAGTATGTTGCAAAGAATACCATGCAACAGCACTATTAATACAAAAAATAAAAAATAATTCTATGCATAATATAATTGCTCCCATACCAAGTTGCGCTGGCTTGATATTATTTATTGATTCAAATAATATTTCAAAAAAATTCAATCCCGCTAATAATTCTGAAACGATTAAAGAAATTTTTAATTTAGAATGTATAAACCCGGTTGCAACAAAGGTTAAAAATTGAACTAACGAAAGTAAAAAACAAAATATGAAATAGCGATAGTGTTGAAAAAAAACTAAACTCACACTTGCTTTCAAAAGTGTTCCAGCCAAGCGAAATCGCTTGAAAAAACCAAATTTTCCTATGCGCCATAATCGTATCATTATTTTGAACTTAAAATGGTTTTATATTTTTTCCATAAACTCGTATGAAATCTATTATGCCCACCATCGTTGCCAAAGATCACGTATGTTTTTCCTTTATTAGCAACAGTTAAACGATCGGCAAAAAGTTTATCATCTCGATTACCAAGAATTTCATCTGGCATTTGAAAATGCAAAAGAATAGTGAGATTTAAACCTGCCGTTTTTTCAATCGAATCAATTGGGCGCATATTATTTTTGATATAGCGTTGGCTTAAAATCTCAAATTCTGGGTCTTTACCTCGCATTTCCATAATCTCATCGATTGATTTGAGTGGACAATCTAAAATAATTAATCCCTTTTCAATCGCAGAAATTATATTCTTTTTGGCATCAGTATCAATGCCAATTTTTTTAAGCTGTTCATCATACAAATTTTGATTCAACACAGCTAGAGTATTTATTACTGCTCCACCTCCAGCAGAAAATCCATAGAGATTAATCACATCAATATTTGCATCAATTACACATTTTTTGATCACATATAATAATGGCAAAACTTCATCGATGCTTCCAAAATTACTCTTTTTTGGATCATACTTTTTTGCTACACATTCATAATCAGGAAAATTAAAACTTACTAAATGATTTTGAATTACTCCAAAAGAATGCACCACATCAATGATCGCATTACTGTAGCCATATCCATGACAACAAATAGTAGTAGGCGCTTTTTGCTTTGTCCCAGGAATTATTCGGATACCTAATTCGTAATCAAAGGGGTGCTTAGAACTATGCAATGCTTTTTTAAGTTCAGTTGCATTAATAGCAAACGTCATAAGTATTCCACCGCAAAATAGGATCACACCTATATTTTTCATAATAATTCGGCTTGTTTTTTTAAACGTGCATTTTTTCTCATTTGCGCCATTGCTGCATCCCGAGCCTCATATTTCATTCCTGGCTCTTTACTTTTTTCCACTAATTCTGCTGCTTTTTGCGCTAAATTAAATTCTGTCAATCGTTTTTCTTTTGCTTGACCACGCTCAATTAGTACGCGATCACCAATTGATACTAATCCAGCCTTGAGAGCAGCTAAACGAATTCCCCGTGCACGTTGCTCAACGCCATTTAATGTGCCATTTGGACCTTCAAGACCATTTTCGTATACATCTTCATTATTGCAAAAATCAAATGCATGCTTGCCGCAGCGTGCTTGAAACTTCCAGCAGGCTTGGTGTGGCATGTAGGTTTTTAATAGAATTGCTTTTACTATATGTTGTGCATCAATAATAGTAATAATATCTCCTGCTTCAAGATATTTTTTGCCTATACGCATACCCCGCACATGAAGATTATCTCCGGGCAAATAGCATCCTCCCACCGCATGCGATACATCTGCTCGCATCATAGTCACCACTGCAAGATCTTGTACCTCATTTTCGTATTCATTTTTATCCCCATAAATATGCGTCGGGGTAATTTCACATATGCCCATACAACAGCGTTTCTCTTTTTCGGGACGAATTACAATTGCTTCAATTCGTCCTTCATCTTGAAGGAGATGATCTGGCGCAATCGTGAGTAATTCTTCTTTGGTGGTTTCCCTAATAGTTTTATCTGCAATTGCAGGTACATGATACACTTTAAATAGTTGCGGCGCTTCCATTGCGTGCAATGAAATCACACAAAAAATTCCACTTAACGCAAATCGGTTATTCATTCTTTTCCTCTGTCTGTTTTAAAACCGTATGTTGCAACACACGATGATTAAATACCCAGCCTTCATATTTGGCAAGCTCATGCCCATTAATTTCAATTTCCTGAGGCTCTGCCCACGCTTTAATTACACTTTTTTTAATATCTTTAAATTGTTTTCTTGCTTCTGTATTGTGAGCAGAATACTCAATCACCGTGATTGCCGAGCCTTCAATAAGATCATATAATTTACGCCACGCCCCATCTGGCATTATTAAATGTAATCCCAAAATTACTACTGCATAATTTTTACTTATAGGCCATTCTTTCCACTTTTCAAACCCAAAAGAAAGATGCCTGATAGTACCTTCTTCTTTTCTTTTAATTTCCGGATCAATCACAATGACCGTCTGATCTTTATGCGCAAAATCACTCATAGGAGTACCCGCACCCCCGATTTCAATTATGGTATCACATGCAGCTACCATTTGGGCAACGCGCTCTTGCCGCGCTTTTTTAAAAGCAGCCGATTTTAAATAGGGCCATTTTTGACAGGCAAATGCATTATATGAAAAAAATAATATAAAAAAGATTTTTTTCATTCTCTCTCCTCACGTATAATAATTGAAAATTGTGCTAAAAATAATGCGGTTACGCAATAATACATTGTATATAAAAAGATCAAATATATGAAATCTAAAATCATAATCTATACTATTGGCCATTCCACACACTCCATTGAGGAATTTATCGCTCTTTTAAAACAATATAACATTACTGAACTAGTTGATATTCGCACTATTCCAAAATCACGCCACAATCCGCAATTTAATGAAAAAGAATTGGCCCATTCATTACGCACTCATCATATTGGCTATCGTCATGAAAAGCATTTGGGCGGATTACGCCATGCACAAAAAGATTCGATAAATCTTGGTTGGCACAATGCTTCATTTCGTGGATTTGCTGATTATATGCAGACGCAAGAATTTAAAAATGCTTTAGAAAAATTAATAGAACAAGCCCATCATAAAGTAGTTGCAATTATGTGTGCCGAAGCAGTGCCCTGGCGTTGCCATAGATCATTAATTGGCGATGCACTATTAGCGCATAAAATAGATGTTCAGGATATTTATTCGCTTACCTCAAGCAAACCACACAAGATGACTCCCTGGGCAAAAATACATGGTAAAACGATTATTTATCCAACTGACAAATAGTTTAAAAAAGTAATCCAATACCAACTCCCGCTCTCAAGCCACCCAAATTGCGTTTTTGTTCATCAAACGTAATTTCGGTGTAATAATAATCTGCAAAAATATCTACAAAAATAGATTGTGAAAGCAAAACTAATATACCACTTTTGCCTACAAATCCCCACGAGTGTTTATGATCACGCTCATCAAGAAAAAGTGATTTCCCCTTTACCTGCATAAATGTGCAACATGAACCTGCGCCCAGATATAAGTTCAAGCATGAAGCAAAAGGAATCAATTGCTTAATACCGGCACTCACGGGATGCAATTGAATTTTTGTTTCTTCATTATTTTCAGTGAGTCCTCTGCGCTCAAAACTATTAGCATTAAACCATATCGTATTACCCGGCATATACTCATAATTGAGCTCGCCTTCATATTCTATTCCTCCATTTTGATAGATATTTCTAAAAAGATGTGAATTAGGCCGAAAATGGCCCACGCGAAATTGAATGCCGATATTATCAGCATTTAAAAAAGATGCTACTATTGATACCATGAAATAGAGTAGTATACGATAAAAAATCATACCATTTTCCTACAGGGAAACATACAAGTGATTTACTATATCATGAATTACTCTTCCTTTTTATCTCTTCTTATTTTTCTCTCTCTAGCAAGCATGGAAGATCCGTCACCCAAGCTACACATGCGCGCACGCATCAGCGCCTTGATAGAATTATTGCAAGATGTATCAATAGATAGTAATACAACGATTATTGATGGTGATAATCCTTCTATGCCAATTAATAATGAATTGGCACATTATTTCCAAATTACTCAAACACCAACTCAGACTCTTTGGAGTTTTTGGAGTTCTGTATGGCAGATCTTATGGAGACCAGATGAGGTGCAACAACATAATTCAGTTCCCTCCACCGTGCTTGTATCGTGCTCGCGATTTATTGGTCTTGAAAATAAACAAAAAGTTTTGAGAGATTTCTATTACAAGCTACCTTTGGATGGATGGATGATTGTCGGAATTCCCGGAATTTTTTATGATGATCATCCCATGCAACAAACCTTAACAGCTTTAGGAAAAAAATCGCATTGGGCGCGAGTTGCGTGGAATTATTATGCTATTCTTTCAAATCAGGGCCTCGATCACCAAACGGTTCCCAAATTGATTAATTCCATATTGTGGAAAAATGTGAGCTATGAATATCACCAAGTTGAAAATACCTATGAATCAGAATCAGAATTTGCTGAGTGGATTCATGAATGGCTTGGGAGTATCGTAGAGGCAGATAACGTGTCTCAAGATTTTGATAAACGAGCATTTAGTAAAGAATTTGCAAGTCATTATTGTAGTCTGGAAAAAGGTAATATCATTTGCAAATTTACCCAAATGATAATTCAAGCACAAAAAAGATGAGCATCGATACGCCGCACACGCTCAATTGCCAGTTCAGGATTTTCAATTTCCTGAATACGTTCGTTGCCCACACATGCAAGCCATTGCTTAAATGGTTCTGCTTTTGGGGAAAGAATTGATTGAATAATACGGAAAATTCCTTCAGTGTTGGCGCAGTCGATTGCATACTTTTTTCCACGATGCGCTAACAGTTTTGATTTAGCTTTCTCTTCCGCAGTATTTTTATGGATCCAAGATAAAAAAGCTGCTTTGGATAATATTCATACGGCACTTAAATCCGGCGGCCATTTGGTGATTAAAACTTCCGCACCACGCCCACACACTCATCCACTTAATCGAGCACTTATGAAAATTGCACAAAATCCAAAATGGGCAGCCTTTGTGCACGCATACATGAGCAAGCCTCAATCATTTCCTCTTTCTCATGAGCAAGCACAAGAACTATTAGACACGCAAAAATGGACCAATGTGCACATTACTTCCCACCCGATTCTCAATCTTTTTGACACAAATCAAGAATTTTTAAGCTGGATGCACGGTTGGATGGGAGGATTACCTGCCGTTGCAGCTTTAGAAAAAGAAAAACAAGCGGAACTATGCCACGATTTTATAACAGAATATATTGAATTGTCCGACACTCATAATGCCGAAGGCAAAATTATATATTCGCTACCCGGTATTCTCATCCAAGCAGACAAAAAGTAACCAAAAAAAGCCCGGAACTATTTCCGGGCTTTTTTTACAAAAAATCGTAAATTTATAGCACAATATCCATTATTTCAACGGTGCAACCAAGTTTCTCAAGTGCTGTTTTTAATTTTTGCGCCTCAGTTTTTCCTGCTTCAGATTTAAATATTACGGTGTGCGGCTCCGGCATTCCAATAATATCGTCACACAGTTCATGTTGCGAAGCTGTCTCTAAAGCTTTAATGGCCGCTTTCTTTGCCACTGCTGGCATATCAGTTATCATGACAAAATAAAGGCCACCCACTTGGCGAATGGTCTCTATAGCCTGCTCAATTTCTTGCCCAATCGCTGCAATTTCTTGATCAGAAAGTTGTGGTTGTACTGGCTGCTGAGCTATTGCCAAGGATGGAAGGAGTAAGAGTGCAAGTATTAATTGAGATTTAAACATACAAATCCTTAATGCTGTTAAATAGTGATTAGATAAAGCTCAGTATACACCTTTTAAGCTACTAATCTATGAAAACTATGCCTAAAGATCTTAAAAATCACGATTTAATTTTTTTAAAATGAGATCCAGTTTTTCAGATAACAGTATATGATGTGGTTTTTCCTTAGCCACTTCCGCCTTATCTTCAAGCTCTTGATATTCAGCAGTTTGAAGTTTTCTTACTAGTTTTTCTAGCTTTTCCAATCGAGCAATAACTTCATCAAGTTTTTCTTCGAGTATTACATGAGGTGGAAGCGGTTTTCCAAATATCATTGGTAATTCCTAA
>BTUB01000003.1:0-29826 GCA_045863215.1 Candidatus Babeliales bacterium
CATATAATTGCGGCCGAGGTTGTTATATAATGATCCAAGCCAATCTTGAGCACGCTTATCTTTTGTGATTTTGGTCAAGTCTAATGCACGATTGTTCCAAGCAATCTTGTCTTCCGTTTTGTCTGCGACGATGGCAATCATATGAGCGGCATTGATAGTATGAAAATCAAGATTATGTTTTTTGCTGAGTTCATATGATTGCTCATAATATTTGATTGCTTGAATATTATCATCTGCTTGCTGATACACTCTTCCTCGCTCAAGAAGAATTCTTGCATGCGCAAGATGATATTCAGGAGTAAGCTGCGCTTCTGCTTTATCCAGCGTTTTATGAGCTTTCTCAAACTTTTTTTGCATAGCTTGGGCAAGCGCAATTTGTGATAGCATTTGCAGATAGATGGATTTATCCTGCAAGGCTTCCGCTTTCGGCAGAAGCGCTTGCATTTTTTGTTCGACAACAATAGGATCTCCATAGCTCCAAAGGGCATCGAAATTTTCGAGATTATTCTCAGCATTGGTATGCAGGGTCATAGATACTCCTATTACAAATAAAGCGCTTATTATTCGGCTCAAGCTTTATTTCCTTCTACCAATTCTTTAATCTGCTGCGCAATCTCTTTGGCGCTATGCGTTGCAGAATTCACCGTAAGATCATATTTCTTATTGCCATACACGCTAAAGTAATGACTTCTTGCATGGCCTTTGGGTGAAGTGCCGCGCGCGACTTCACGTTGTTCAAGAACTTCAAGAGGAATTTCCACGGCAACATAGTAAGTGAGTATGCCGGCGAGTTTCTTTTGCAAATCATCAAGCCATTCTTGTTTATAGGCAATATAATCCACAATCACATTGCACCCATTTTTGGCATACTCTGCAACGGCACTATTCATAGCATAGGCAACCTTTTCTCCTTGTTCGCCAACAAAGAGAGTGATTACATTATTGCCTTGAGCATCTTGGGAAGTCTCCACCCAGCGGATTGGATTGGGAGATTGCCAAAAGTTCATGTTCTCAGGCGTAATGGTCGGCATAGGATTATCAAAAAGTGAATCGATGCCGGTTTTGATCCATAAGTTAGGCATGTTAAGATATTGAAATTCGCGTTGAATCGAAGATTTACCCGATCCCGATGGGCCATTCAAAATGATCACCGTGCCAGTTGGCGGTGATTGAGTAAAAGATATGGTAAAAAATAATGTTGCGCCAATGAGCGCGAGTGCAATACTCGCAATAATTATATGTCTCATAAAATTCCTTTATAAAAAGTTTAAATAAAATCCAGCCTTTTTTTAAGACTGGTGATCCCAAAATAGAGTGATATCACAGCAAAAATTAAGATCGCCATCAAGCACAGCCAAAAATTTATAAAGCCTTCTTGACCTAATAATGCGACGCGAACCGCCTCGGTGATATAGATCATCGGGTTGATCAAATTTACCAGCGCAAACGAGGGAATGGTTTTATAGCTTGAAATCCAAGAAAATTGAAACCCGCCTAAAAACCACATGGGAAAAATGAAGCGCATCCAGACTTGACCCATTTTAGCCATGTTGGGCACTCTATTTGCAATCCATAATGCAAAACTTGCATAAAACAGGTTTATAGCAAAAATAGCCAAAATAAGCTTAGGATAATCTATACTGGCTAAATCAAATTGATTCCATAAGCATAGTTTGCCCAGCGGGATCATAAGCAACGCTAAAAGAGTATAGATAATAAAATAATATGCGGTCTTGCTCAACAATGCCAGCCATGAAGGGATGGCAAGTGTGAGGTTATAACTGATCACCCGATCTCCTTCAAAATCAGAAACCAGATCAACCACGTTGCTATTGCCCATTTCAAAAAGGCCTGCTGCGGCAATGATCCCGCCTAATTGGAAAACGCCAAAATCAACGGCAAGTCCAAAAAAGGGCATTATGTACGCAGTAACCAGCGTGGTAAGCACCACCCAAATGGAAAGATCTATAAATTTATCCACAAACATTTGTTTAAAGATAATTAAATCAATTGTTATGAGATTTTTGCATACATTAAAATATGATACTTTTTGCATAATGTTTATTCCTTATTTTCATTCATTAATTCAATAAACACGTCTTCCAGATTCTTCTGTTTAAAATCGGCCATCAATTTATCAGGAGTATCAATGAGTTTAATAAGCCCTTGATCCAGGATCACCACACGATCAGAAAGCCTTTCAGCTTCATCAAGATAATGGGTGGTGAGCAAGACGGTGATGCCATCTTTTTTAAGCTCTCTGATCACATCCCATAAGCTGCGCCGAATATGAGGGTCAAGGCCCACGGTTGGCTCATCAAGAATAATGAATTCCGGATTATGAATGAGGCTTCGCGCGATCATAAAGCGTTGTTTATAGCCACCAGAAAGAACCTCAGCTTTTTGAGCGAGATAGCTTTCTAATCCAAATCGCTTTGCAAGCACCATAATGCGATCTTTAATTTGATCATCTTGCATCCCATACAATCTTCCGGCAAACAGTAAGTTTTGCTCGAGGGTGAGATGTGGATTGAGATTCGGCTTTTGGGGGCAATAGCCTAACCGCATACGAAAACCGGGCAAATCATGGTAGATAGAGCTGTTTTGATATAAAATATCGCCGCTTGTTGCAGGATGCAGGGTTGCAATAATGGATGAAAGCGTGGATTTACCCGCGCCATTTACACCCAGCAAGCTTAAAACTTCACCTTTATAAATATCAAATGAAACTCCTTTAAGGGCATCAATGGTTTTATTGGTAGCTTTATATGTTTTAGTAATGTTTTGAATCTGCAGCAAAACATTGGTCATGGTATGACTCCGCAAATAGAAATAAGAGAAAATAGTGGATTAAAAAAAAGTTACCCGCGTTTGCATGCTTACACGCAAACAGGATAATTAACGATGGGGATTGGTGAGCAAGTTATGCTCGAATTGCAGTGGTTTTCATGGCACAAAGCCTTTTCATAAAAAGTGGATATTATGGTAATATTAACTTATGCGGAGTAAAAATCAAGAGAGATTTTCTTGCTTTTTTGCCCGTACCATTAATTGATAGCGGTTACTTAATTGTTATTTTTTTTGTTTTTCAATCAGACGTGGCACAGAATCAGTTATTATTTCAGTGAGGCCTAACTTTTCGAATAATGAATCGATATCTTTTTTATTGGGGGTTACAACTTCAATAGTAGGTCGAATATTTTGAACATCTTCCACGAAAATTTTCATTGCGCTAAACTGATACTCCCATCCTTTTCTATAAAATTGAAAATCAAGATGATAATTATCTTTTAATGCATGTTGAGCTTCAGCTAGTGTATCAAACTCTTTGTGAATCGGCGTCTGTCCTGTCATTCCCGCTGGCCCTTTCAGTTTATGTACTAGTACATAATTCTTTTGTTTCCATGCTGTTTTTTCATATACGCGTAATCGTATAAATTCTTTACTAAGATCGACATGACGATCATTTGGCTGATAAATATAATCAGTAAATGCGTAGTCACTTTTTAAAGTAGCGCCCAATCCTTCAAGAGCATTTCTCGTTGTATTTACATCTGAGATATATGCTCTGATTTCTGCAGTACTTAATTGACAGCTTCTCGGCCAAAAAAAATAAATGAATCCAGTTATTGAAAAAATACTAATAATGCTAAAAAAGAGAGGCGTTTTATTCATAAATATCCTTATTGTAGCCTAGTTTCTTTTCCATATGATAGTTGGTAAATTGCACTCCCTTTTTCTCAACAATCTGTTCATTAACTACTTTAAAGCCCATCCGTTCGGCAGGAACTTTAGCAGTTATGCTGCAATCAGTGGTAATTTTGGTAAGACCTAATTCTTTAGCCATTTTTTCTATGGCTTTAAACAGATGTAATGATACCCATCGAGCTTGATAATCTTTATGCACATATAAATGATCAAGATACCCTTCACGAGTCATATCAGCAAAACCAACAATGGTTGAATCGATCACAGCAACAAAAACGATCATATTTTCTAACTTTGCTTGCCAGCGAGCCGGATCAACATCGGTCCAAACGGCTATTTGTTCAGGGGTGTAATGCCGAATATTAATAGCGGCAACCGCTTCTTTAAAGAGCTGAATAACTGCTGATAAATCTGAAGATTTAAAGTGACGAATGGTAATGGTGCTCATGGGAATTGCTCGAATTGGGAATTAAACGCCATAGATTAAGAGATTATTCTATATTTATTTTGATAAATGGCTATCATTTTACTATCCGATTTAGATTATATTTTTTAAGAGTTCTTATGAATAATTTGATCATAGATGTCGCACTTGTTCGCAAGCTCATCGATTCCCAATTTCCTCAGTGGAAGCATTTAGAAGTGAAGCCCGTTGCTCATGGCGGATGGGATAATCGAACCTTCCATCTTGGTGATCAAATGCTCGTTCGTTTGCCCAATGGGCAGGAATATGCACCTAAAGTTGAAAAAGAGCATAAATGGCTGCCCATACTTGCTCCATTGTTACCACTGCAAATTTCTGTTCCTTTAGTAATAGGTAAACCAGGTAGTGGCTATCCATGGAATTGGTCAGTCTATCGCTGGCTTGAAGGTGAAGCGGTCGCACATGCTCCAATTACCAATACCGTTGATTTTGCCAAAAGTCTTGCGCAGTTTCTTGCTGCGCTTCAAAAAATTGATCCTACCAATGGACCGGTACCTGGGACAACCACTGATCGCGGTGGACCGCTTGAAATTTATGACGATGAAACACGCAAGGCTTTAGCTATTCTGAAAGATAAAATTGATATCAAAGCCGCAACTCAAGTTTGGGAAGCAGCACTTGCTACCAAATGGAACAAGCCGCCAGTTTGGGTACATGGTGATATTAGCCTTGGCAATTTATTAGTGAAAAATGGGCAATTAAGCGCCGTTATTGATTTTGGTGGTCTAGCAATCGGTGATCCTGCATGCGATTTAGCCATTGCATGGACATTTTTCAAAGGGGAAAGTCGTGAAGTTTTTCGCACTATTCTTGATCTTGATGAAGGCACCTGGGCGCGCGGACGTGGCTGGACATTATGGAAGGCATTGATCGTTGCCGCTGGACTTTGCGAAACAAATAACATTGAGGGTGAAAATTGTTGGCGCATTATTGATGAAGTAATTGCAGATCACACGCAAAGAGCATGAGGATTTTCACATGAGTAAAACAACATTATTTCTTATTCGTCATGGCCAAACTGATTGGAATCTTGCGGGTAAACTGCAAGGCCAGGCCGATATTCCGCTGAATGCAACTGGGAAAGCACAAGCTCAGAAAGTGGCACAGTTTCTTAAAAAGAAGCAAGCTTCATTAAATGCGCTTTATTCATCCGATTTGCAACGAGCACATCAAACGGCGCAAGAGATTGCTGCAATTTTTGCATTAGAGATTATTCTTGCGGCTGATCTGCGCGAAGGACATTTTGGCAAACTTCAAGGGCTCACTAAACAAGAAAGATCAGATCGTTATGGTCTTTTGAAAGATGAAGAATTGCTGGAAAAAGTTGGTGCTGAACCACGAGATAAAGTAGTGGTTCGGGTTATGAACTATCTTCATGGCATTGTACAAAAACATAAAAGGCAGCATATTGCGGTGGTAACTCATGGATGGTTGCTTGATTCATTGCTTACTCATCTGGGGCATAATGTAGCTGAACTGCCAGCATTAACTAATGAATCAATTACCATCTTTACGTGGTATGAAGATCGGCAGATGTTTGTATTTGAATCAATTGAGCATGCAGATTAAAATATACGGAAACTGTTTATGAAATACTTATTATCATTACTCTTAATCACCTCTCATCTTACTCATACTATTGAAACAGAATCATTAACACACAAAGGAACAACAACTATGAAAACGATTGGATTATTAGGCGGCACTGGTTGGTCATCAACTATTGGCTATTATACGCTACTCAATGAAAAGGTGGGCGCTCGATTGGGTGGTTATCATAGTGCCAAAATTATCCTCAGCAGTGTTGATTATCACGATATCATGAATAATTACGGCAAAGATCACGACGCCACTGCGGGTGCTTTAAAACGAGAACTACAAAAATTAATTGCACTCAATCCTGATTGCATTATGATCTGCTGCAATAGTCTGCATAAATATTATGACATGATCAAAGCTGATCTTAATTCTCAAATTCCGTTATTTCATGCGGTTGATTTGGTTGCACAACATGCTAAAAAGCAGAACCTAAATAAAGTACTTTTGCTTGCAACTAAATTCACCATGGAAGATGGCTTCTTTGCTAAAAAACTTGAAGCAAATGGCATTGAAGTTGTAATTCCAAACCAAGAAGAGCGCAATGAAATGCAACGGATTCATGGTGAATTAATGCAAAATATCGTGTCGCAAGAAGCAAGAAACTATTTTGGCAATTTAATTGCAAAGCATAAAGATTGTGATGCAGTAGTTTTAGGGTGTACTGAATATCCACTTGTAGTAAATCAGAATAATTCAGTCTTGCCAATTATTGATCCGGTTCAGCTGCAAACTTCAGCAGCAATTGACTTTGCTTTAAACAACCATGAAAATAGTTAAAGTTGATCCTCAAATCCCGCGAGATATCAGGTATGCCACCAGTAATAATTTTGCTGGTGTGCCAGTTTATTCAATTGCCCAATGTTTTTTAGAAGAAGTCGCTGCGAATGCACTCCATACTGCCCAGCAAGACTTTATGGCACTTGGTTTGAGTCTTAAAGTGTTTGATGGCTACCGTCCGCTTTCGGTTCAAAAAATATTTTGGGATTTATTGCCGGATGAAACGTATGTAGCCAATCCTTCAAAGGGATCACGGCATAATCGCGGATGTGCGATTGATGTCACACTCATTGATCTAAAAACTGGTAAAGAACTTGATATGGGCACTGATTTCGATGATTTTAGTGAAAAAGCTCACCGCAATTATCAGGGTATTTCTGAAACTGCCCAAAAAAATCGAAAGCTCTTAGAAGCCATTATGCATAAGCATGGTTTTATTGGTTGGCATGCCGAATGGTGGCATTTTGATTATAAAGATTGGGAGAAACATCTCGTGCGTGATATTTCTTTTGAGGATCTTCTTAAATAAAAAATAAGAACAAAATTTTCAGATTATCTTTTCAAAATAATTTGTTATCCGTGCTTTAATATCAGTTATTAAATAGGTGAACCGATCGCAAGTCCATGGTTGCCCTGAATGTTTATCATACTTATTTGGCATGCAATATCCTTCAGGTACATAAGCATCTATGCCCGCATTACGTGATATTTGAATGCAGCGATAGAGATGATCATGAAATGCAATCACTGCAACTTTGCCCAATTTTTGCGGATCACCAACATGTTTCAGTATTGCTGATGCAACTCCTGCGGTGCTTAAATATATCACGTTTGCTTGCGCATCAAGCGTAGGATTGATAACGGTTATTTTTTCTGGTGCAATGCGATTGCCAATTGCCTCAGCAATTTCCCATTGTGCATACACCGGCGCATTTGTTTCTTTATGCAATTGTACCACCAGACCAGCTAATGATTCATTCATCGGTCCGGGCAGGCGATTACCATTGGGCAGAATTCGGTTACCAAATGCAAAGGCAATTATGGTATTTATTTCTTGAGTTGCGATGGTTGGCGCTTTCCATGCTAAAATATTTTCAACGATAATTGTTGCCAATTCTTTTGCAATATGTGCATCATCTAATTCTTTTGAAAGATGTTCTTCTAATGCAATGCGCATATTTGAATGTTCAGTTGCCGATAAGGAAATAAAAATGAGTAATGACAAGATTATTTTTTTCATAAGAGTATCGGTTATGATTTAAAATTTGTATCGAAAAATTCAATAATAAGGCTATTAATCTTTGCTATTGTTTTATATGGCTCAACGGCATTCCATTCGCGAAACGGCCATTTTAAAAACATTAAATCATCAAAATCGCCATGAGTTGCACTTGAAATAATAATCATTGAGCATGTTGGGACTGAACATAACCGTTCTTTATGTTCTTTAATATTTTTCTCGCGCTCATAATATTGCTCCCGCGTTAACTCTTTTCGCTTTAGATATTCAGGAGTTGGTTCAGTGACTTCGATGCTTTTTTCTGCAAAAATCAAAAGCAATGGTTTATTAATTGGTTCTTGGCCGATCGCATGATCATACCAACCATCAAGATCAATGGCTGTTTTGCATCGGTTGTCAGAACGGCAAAATTCTATTGAAGAGGTGCCCCCTGCTGAATGTCCCATTGCCGCAATGCGATTAAGATCTAGATGGTGGTAGAAAATATTATTTTGATCTTCATTAAATTTTGCTAGTTCATCAACGAGGAATTTCTGATCAGCATTAAAAGTGTTCACAATGGTAGAGAGAAACGCTTTTTGTTCTGCTTGATTCATTTTGTTAAATTGATTACTCAATTTTTGTTCAGTCACCACTTTGCCATTTTTATAAAGCGTGAGGCCATTGAAATAGGGATGATCGATAGCGGCAACAATATAACCATGGCTTGCGAGATTCTCTAAAATTGCCAGATATGTATCGCTGGGGTACCCAAATCCTCCATGAGAAAAAAGAACAACAGGATACGTTGCTTGAACATTTGCAATTGGTGCGTTTATGAAACTATGAGTTTTTATATTGCGTAATAATAATTTGCATATCGAATCTGGCAAATGATGCTGCGCAGCGATATGCTGCTGAAAATATGGCATTTTAGCGCCAAGATATGAATATTTTTCAACGCCCTCTATGCTATTTGTTGGATAAAAGAATCGGACTACCAGTGAACGAGTTTCATGGGGATTTTCTGAATATATTTCTTTACGAGATTGATCAGTAAATTCAAGAATCGTTGTGCCAATAGAAAATTGACCAGTCGGTTTTGGAAATGGTTTAAAAATGGGTGATACATACCAAAGACCGCCTAAAAGCATGCTTATAACAATAAGGGAGATGGCTAATACAATGGATTTAAATGTCATGGTTTCCTCTTATTTTTTAATTATATATGCATGATTTTATTGATTCTAGGTTCATAAAATCAATCTTTAATAATCTCTTGTGCAAACCTAACATCATCGCGCCAATCGCCCTTGTCTTGCACCGTCCAACAAGCCGAAAGAATGATGCGAACATAAACTGCTTTTGCAAGTCTGCTTCTATCAATCGATAATAATTTTGAAAATAAATCTAACCGGCGAGCAATAATTGCAGGAAAATCATGCTGCGTTGATAATTCGGCTGGGTTACACATAAAAGCACCAACCTCATATGCTTGTTCGCCAATAACTCCTTTCGGATCAATTGCAATGCCATTCCCTTTGGAATCGAGCAGAATATTATCATGATGCAGATCGCCATGTAACAAATAATGCTCTTGTGCATTTTGCTTTAATTCATCTGCAAGCTGACGTGCTTTTGCTACGTGTTTTTTAAATTCTTCAGGAACCTCTAATGTATCGAAGAGAGAAATCCAATTATCCATAGCTTGAAAATCTGATTTTATATCAATAGGACGAGCATGAAGTTTTTTCATTACTTGGCATGCATATGCAACTGCTCGATCATCTTTTTTTGGGAAAAAAGATCTCACCGTGGTACCAGGCTGAATCAGTGCTAAAAGCATGCCGAGTTTGTGAGAGTCATAAGCAAGAAGTTTTACGCATCCGTTCCCACCATAGAACTCAAGTGCTCGTGCTTCGTTAGTGAATTGCGGGCAAGGAGCACCGATTTTTAGTACTACCGGCTGGTTATAATAATTGCTGTATGCTTTTGCTACATAATTGAAGCTGAGATTATCAAATGGTTTTACGTCATTCAGTTGCCATTGAATAGAAAAAAATTTTATAAGATCAGGCAACTCTTTGAGCCATGCAGCTCCCTTCTGGCCCCAAACTCGAGTGATATTTTCAATAAATGGTTGTGGTAACTTCAAAATCCCCCCAAGTCAACGCTTTTGCATAGTATATGATGTTTTTCGCAGAATACTGTTCATGATAACTTTAGTGGTTATTAAATATTTTTTGGTTTTCTAAAATCATTAAGATCTCCAATCTCTTTATCCATGCCAGTTGCACGCAAATATTCTTTTCCTTCGGCATCTAAATTATCAGAGATATACTTCGGAGCATTTTCTATATTTTCTTGCCACAGATTAGAATGCACTACGATGAACTTTGTCTTGCCAGAAGCTCCGTCTTCCTCGAGCCGTAAACTCTTAGCATATTGATTAACTTCTTTATCCCACTTCGGATCATACATATGTTGCGTGCGTAAAAATATTTCTTTGTCAGCCTGCTTAAAAAAAGCAAATCTTTCACGGCGTGAAGCTAATCTACGAATTGCAAATTCATGTGCATCTTTTAGCTCTAAGCATTCATCGCGCCACGTATAATAGGTGCTTGTTGGAACATTTTCTTCATCAAGGAAATCGTCAAATCGTAATGATGTATCTTTTTGTGCCCATGCACGCATTCTCTTTGCCAGGTCTTTTAGTACGTCTTGATGAGGTTTATTGTCACGCCAAGAATTGCCTATAAGAGGGTTCCATCTTTTTGTTATATTTTTTTCTTTAGTGCTAGAATAAGTAGTTTTCATGCTACTCCTTTATGCTTTTTTTCTTTATAATACCACAAGAAAAAGCTTTATTAAAAAGAATAATGTCGCCAAACAACCGTCTTTAATCCCTGGGTATACTTACGGATTTTTTTTCTTGTTACAGCTGATTCTTTTGTAAGATCAACTCGTTTCGCTCTAAGAATAGCGCCAGTCCCAGTTTTTTGCTCAATGAATAGCTTATCAAGCACTCCCTTGATTCCAATGCGTTCTAAATATTGTTTTGCATTAATACCATCAGCAGCTAAGCGCTTCATACTTCTAAACTCTTTAGGATTATCAAGAATGTCCGCTATAAAATCATGCCTAACATTCTTTTCAATATCTTGAAAACCATGCAATTGGCAAATCTCAAAGATTTCAGGAGTCCATTGAACCGCTAAGCATAAATAATGCGTTTTCTCAAAACCTAATTCGATACTTTGAGGAAAATCATAATCATCCAAATTTTCATCGAGCGGTACTCCCATCGCGCTAAGCACAACTGCTAAGCTTTGATTAATATATTGCTCATCGAGAAAAAATGGCTTGGCGTTTCCCAATTCAATCTCTACGGGCTCCCGGTTTTCCCCGATTAAGAATGTAACTTTACGTTTCTTTTTATTTATATGCTTATTTTGAATAGTTTTAACTTCTGCATATAGCCCATGAAGAGACAAAATTGAAGCACTCTTATCACATGCCTTCTTGTTTTGGTAGCGTAATCCTTTTTTTCTAAAAAAGTCTCGGTTAATATCGCGAGCCCATTTGATTCGCCAAAGATTTTCATATGCCACCCATCCCTGCATATGAAGCCTTTCATCGCCCAATCGAAAAAATATGCTTTGATGGTCTTCATATTCATTCAAAGATGAGAAAAAATTTAAGCCAAACAATAGAGGATCTTGGCAATCCGAATATTCAATTTCTGCATAATCGTTGATTAGATCTTCTCGTCGCATATCAATCAACGCACAACATAAACGCTTAACTGCTTCATAGACGCCCCATACATACGATGGAAATACATATGCTCTATGAGCTTCTTCACTCAGCTCACAATTACAGCAAATCAAGTCAGGAAATCCTTTATCATCATAAACTTTTGAAAATGTTTTCTCATCCGCAGAACGCAGGCCCAGCATAGTTTCAATAACACATATCCGCGGCTTAATCTTTTCATTCTCTAGCAATTTTGCGCATATTATCCGCTGTTTCAAAATCATAAAAACTTTTTGTATATCATCGAATGCTTTTGCGTAAAGCACTTTATATTTACACTGATGTTCTATTTTCTCTCGTATCCATCCGTTACATAAATCGCCACGAGTCCCTTCAATCAAGGGCAATATTCTTTCAGAAAGCATTGCGCAACGTGCATCATCGGCTTTTTGCGTATAAAAAACAGCTACATAATAACTCAGAATTTTAATAGACGAACCCGATTTATGGCAACTAAATCTACTTTCTTTCATTGATATTCCCCTTCGACCCGCCAAACATTACAAAACGATAACAATTTTAGCTCAAAAATTGTTCGATGACGAGAGAAAAAACCAAAAAATAATGTTTGTGATTCATGATCTAGAAATCAAATGCACAACTTTTCAATCTAAAAAGATGGGAGATTTTTTTTAGCCTCACACTTAAAGATATGAAAAACCCAAGAGTCCCAAAGAACCTCAAACTCATTATTCCACCATCGGCCAATCAAGAGAGCCCAAATGCGAATCTCTTGGGATTCTTTGACTTGTTGTACAAGGTGACGCAACGCCATAAACAAAAAGCGTTGGAAAAAAACGGAGGACAAAAAACAGAATAGAACAATAAGAAAATAATGCGATAAAAAAATTAAAAAAAAGACCGGCAGCAACCGGTCCAAATTGTGAGAAATCTATATGTCAAATACTACTAATAATTCATTGAATTTACAAGAAATTCTCAATTTAATTTGCATGAAAACTGGCTCTAGCCCGAAGCCAGCCGGCAAAACCAATTTTCTTCGTTGTTCTGCGCATCCAGATAAAGCTCCAAGCCTTTCTGTTTCTCAAGGCGATGATGGAAAAATTTTATTTTATTGTCACGCAGGCTGTACTCCAGAAGCCATTTGCGAATCTATTGGAATTTCCATGACTGATCTATTTCCGAAAAAACAAAATACCTTTAAACCAGCAGTACAAATTAAAAGAACTGAGTATCATTACCGGGATGAACAAGGCAAACTCTTATACTCAAAAATCCGAGTTGAACCAGGTAAAAATGGCCAATCAAAAAGCTTTTTTTGCGAACGGCTGGATGCAAATGGCAAGCTCGTGCATGATCTTGACGGTTGTAGAAAGGTGCTATATCGCCTTCCAGAAGTTTTAAAGGGCATCGCAGAGCAAAAGACAATTTTTTTAGTCGAGGGCGAAAAAGATGCTGACAATCTTGCTAAGCATGGCCTTGTAGCCACTACCGCCCTTCAGTCCATTCGATGGGACAAAGAATTTACCGAAGTACTTCGCAGCGCCGATGTGGTTATCTTGTACGATCAAGATAGAACCGGAGTCAAAAGAAGAGATATGCTCTGCAGGGAGCTATTCGGTCAAGTTCGCCGTCTTCGTGTTATTAATTTGCCTGGTTTAGACTTTAAAGAATCGCATGGTGAGGATATTAGCGATTGGCTTAAAAAAGAAGGAAACACGTTTCTCAAATTTCTTGAAATCGTAGAAGCAACCCTTGATTGTATTCCTTCGGCGCTGGATTCTCAAAGCACACTAATTGATTCCAAAGCTAAAAGTATATCTTTGGAAGATTTCTTAGCATTAAACCTTCCGCCACGAGAAATGCTTCTTGCGCCCTTTTTACCTACGCAAGGGCTTGCCCTTCTTTATGCAAAACGAGGAGTCGGTAAAACTCATATTGCTTTAGGAATTGCGTATACCGTAGCAAGTGGCAGTAGTTTTTTAAAATGGCATGCACCAGTTCAAAAAAAAGTTCTCTATATTGATGGCGAAATGCCTGCAATTTCGATGCAAGAAAGACTACGCAAAATTGAAAATGCAAACGATATGAAAGTAGAGCCCGGCTTCTTACATATTATAACTCCGGATCTCTACCCAGGAATATTACCTGACTTATCAACATATGATGGTCGTGCTGAAATCGAAGAAATAGTCGAACTTTTTGATTTGATTATTATTGATAATATTTCTTCATTATTCCGAAGCAGCATAGAAAATGAGGCAGAAAGTTGGCAACCAGCACAAGATTGGGCATTACAATTGCGTAGACGAGGCAAATCAGTGCTCTTCGTTCATCATGCAGGCAAAAGCGGACAACAAAGAGGTTCGAGCAAAAAAGAGGATATTTTAGATACCGTAATCAGCCTCAAACAAGCTGAAGAATATGATCCAGAAGAAGGAGCATCGTTTGAAATACATTTTGAAAAAGCTCGCCATTTCTTTGGTAATGAATCCGCTCCATTCTATGTTAGATTGCTTGAAAACGAAGGTTTTTCTCGTTGGGAAATCTCGCTTTCGGCAAAGGATAAAGAAATCTTAGAAATCGCTGAATTAATGAATCAAGGACTAACAATCCAAGAGATAGCCCAAGAAACAAATCTCTCAAAATCACAAGTCGAAACAAGAATGAAAAAAGCAAAGCTGGCTGGTTTAGTTAAGCGATAACTTCTGATTTCCGATTTTCTGGTTTGCTATAGGAATCGGAAAATCGGAAATCCTGCACATTGCACCTTTTGTAATCTTTGTTAATCTATTTATACATTTCACAAAGGAAATTCATGATTAAAAAAATTAATGAATATATACGCATAAAAGACGCTGCTCAATTTCTGGGTGTCTCTGAAAATACACTGCGAAATTGGGAAAAAGAAAAAAAAATATCAGTCTATCGTAATCCACTGAATCGCTATCGCCTCTATAGCAAAGAAGATTTGGAACAATTGCTCGGCACAATACAAAAATCATAAACGAAATTCGCTATCATGAAAGCAATCATACTCGCACGAGTTTCAAGTAAAGATCAAGAAGAAGGCCAATCTATTTCGGCACAGGTCAGAAGACTCACCGAATATGCCCAACGAAAAAAACTCGAAGTTGAGCATACCTTTCAAATTACCGAGTCTTCCACTAGAGATAATCGCAAACAGTTTGATCAAATTATTGCCATTATTAAGAAAACCCGACAGCCCATTGCGCTGATAACTGACACTGTCGACCGCTTGCAAAGAGGTTTTCGTGAAACTCCTTTGCTTGATGACTTACGTAAGGCTGGAAAGTTAGAGCTTCATTTTCTGCGAGAAGGGTTAGTTATAAATAAATTCTCAAATAGTTCACATCTTACACAATGGGATATGGGCGTATTATTTGCTTCAAGCTACGTTCGGCAACTAAGCGATAACGTGAAAAGAAGCAAAGAGCAAAGTGCAAAAAATGGTGAATGGAGCCAAAAAGCACCCTTTGGATATAAGAACGTCACCCTACTTAATGGCAAAAAAAGCATTGAAGTTGACCCTGAAAATGCACCCTATGTGATTAAAATGTTTGAGCTCTATGCCACGGGTATTAAATCTTTCCAAACTATTGCAAATGAAATGGATAAACTCGGCATTAAAAATGCTGAAGGTAATAAAATTTATGCAAGCCGTATAGAATGCACTCTTAAAAATCCTTTTTATTGCGGCATTATGCGCATTAAAGGAGAATATTATCGGCATAAATACCCTACTCTTATTTCTCAAGAACTTTTTGACAAGGTGCAAGAGATAATGGCTGGACATAATAAAAGCCCAGTGCAATATGCCGGCAAGCCCATTCTTCTTCGTGGGCTGATAAGTTGTGCTCGGTGCGGGTGCATGGTGTCCGGCGATATAAAAAAGCAAAAATATGTATACTATGCCTGCAGCAATTCAAAAAAGAATTGTACTCGGATATGGGTTCGGGAAGAAAAGATTCTGGCCGTTCTTTTAAGAAACTTTGATAACATTAAGCTCACTGATGAACAAATAAGTGAAATTATTACCTATCTCAAGCAATCATATGCCCATGAGCAAGAATTCTTTAAACATTCACAAGAAGCTTTGCGCAAAGAATTGGATCAAATTCAAAGCAGGATATCAAAACTTGTTGATGTGCACCTTGATGGCGGCATTGATGCTGAAACCTATAAGGTAAAACTAGAAGAATATAAGAAACGCCAGCGAGAAATCACTTTAGAAATGCAAGCGCATGTAGACTCAGACGAAAGCTGCTTAATAACGATAAAAACAGTACTGGATCTAGCTAAACATGCGAGAGAAATTTTTGAAAGTTCGAATTTTGAAGAAAAACAGCGGCTTTTAAAATTTGTACATTCTAACTTAAAGCTTGATGGTGAAAACCTGCTAGTAGAACTGCAGGAGCCCTTCTCTATAATAGCAAAAAATTCGGATCAACCTGTTTGGCTGGGGCGGAAGGATTCGAACCTCCGAATGTCGGTACCAAAAACCGATGCCTTACCACTTGGCGACGCCCCAGTAAATTTATTTAGATTTCTTCGTGATCAATATCGTGCTCGAGAACTTTTTTGTATTCATCTATCACCAGTTCTTCGATCGATTTTCTCATATCAGAATTAAGTGGATGCACAATATCTCTAAAGGTGCCATCTTTTCGACGGCGGGAGGGCATTGAAACAAAGAAACCTTTGTTGCCTTCGATAATCTTGAGATCTCGCACAATGAAGCTATTGTCAAAGACGATTGTAGCGTATGCTTTCAACCTACCGGTTTCTTTGGCCGGATATACTTTTACTTCTGTAATTTCCATGACTGCAATCCTTTAGAGCTTTACTATTACAACTCTCTATCTTTATATGATCGATAGTGCAATTATTCTATATAATCAGGCCTATTTGTCAATGATTATACATATCTTTTTGAAATCCTTTTGGCCTTCCCTATTCTCCCTGCTTGGTAAACAAGAGATAGAATCCCTTAGAAGGAACTATATTTTTTGCGCCACACGCAACTTTGCAGAGCGCGCAGAAGGATTTTGGGCCAATTCTTCATCGCAGGCAGTGATCGCTCGTTTGGTGACAATTTCTATGATTCCCAGGCGTTCCTGTTCCTGGAAATACTGCTTCACCAGACGATCCTCAAGGGAATGGAAGCTAATACACAATAATCTTCCTTCAGGAGCCAATGCTTTGAGAGCTGCAGGTAAAAAGGCCTGAATATTATCCAGCTCATGATTCACATAAATACGCAAGGCCTGAAATACTTTGGTTGCCGGGTGAATAGAGCGCTTTCCTTTATTGGGAATCACTGTTTCAATCAC
This sequence comes from Candidatus Babeliales bacterium, assembly GCA_045863215.1. Lineage (GTDB taxonomy): Bacteria > Babelota > Babeliae > Babelales > Vermiphilaceae > BTUB01. The sequence goes on from BTUB01000003.1 coordinate 16,919, forward strand.
ATCCACCAATTGCCCTGTGGTTACAAATCTTATAGAAGAACGAGCCCTTACAATAGCCCGGGCAATTTGCCTTCCCTTTGATTCTTCTCCCAACTGAAAAAAAATCTGCTCCAATTTTTGCTCGTTAGCCTTATTGAGAATATCAGCCGCTGTTACCTGCTGATGAGCCGGCGATAAACGCATATCCAATGGAGTATCTCTAAACACTGATAGCCCCGGGGTGCCCGCAATTTGCACTTGCGAGGTGCCAAAATCAGCCAAAATACCATCAAGCTGATTAATATCATATTTTTTTAGTAGCTTATACAAGAGCGAGAAATTGCCCCAAATCAATTCAATCCGATCGCCAAATTCTTCTTTAAGCGGCTGGCCAAATGTCTCAAGAGCAGTGGCATCCCAATCCATCGCAATCACCCGACACGTCTTATTTTGCTCTAAGATTGCCCTGGTATGCCCCCCGGCGCCAAAAGTAACATCCAAGTAGGTGCCTTTTGGCTTAATATCCAAATACTCCAGTACCTCATTCATGAGGACCGGTTTATGTCCAGGTTTGAATTTTTTATCTTGCATATTTATGTTATTTTTCGCACCAAATTTTCAAGAGCCATTCCTAATGATCCTTTTACCAGGACCACCGATTCTTGTGCCAGTTGTGGCTCTAATTTCTCTATTGCCTGTTGCCAAGTGGGCACTATATCCACAGTAATCCCAACCGGTACTGTCTTATAGGTCCATTTTACCATATCCCCCACTAAAATCACGTGTTTTAATGAAGGCACCTTACGCAAGAATCTGCCCAGCTGGCGATGCCAAAATGGCGCATTTACTCCCAGTTCCAGCATATCACCCAAAACGGCAATCTTTTGCGCCTTCGTTTCCATCTTTTGGAATGCAAGTAATGCAGCTTTCATGCTTTCAGGATTTGCATTATAACAATCATGAATCACGCGCCCTTTATGAGTCGCAAGTATCTTTTCTTCATAGCGCCCAGACACTTTAATGGGTTGCTGAATTGCTTTTACAATGGTGGAACACGGAACTTCTAATAAATAGGCAAGCGCTGCAGCTGCCAAAGAATTTATTACCGCGCCCTCATGCGGATTGGGCAATGTAATCGTAAATTTTTCTTTATAAAGCTTCAGCACAAATGTAATTGTATCTGCTTTTGCTTGAATTTTTCGAGCCTGAATCTGATTTACGGTTTTATAGCCAAACTTTACTACCGGATGAGTATAGCCAACATTCGCCAATAAAGCCTGATCTCCATTTATCACCCCAATGCAACTTTCAGTAAAATATTTAAAAATGTCCCGTTTCTCTGTAGCAATATCAGCCAGTGATCCCAATCCTTCCATATGGGCGTGTCCAATCCCAGTGATTACCCCGGTTGTGGGGCGCGTAATTTTTGCTAGTTCCGCCATTTCACCGCGTTGGGAAATACCCATTTCAAAAATGGCTGCTTTGTGATGTGCACGCATTTTGAAAATATTCATTGCAATTCCCACACGGGTATTTTGATTGCCCTCAGATGCAATAAACGGAGTGCCATTAATTTGTAAAATAGTTTTTAAAATCTCTTTGGTAGAAGTTTTCCCTACTGAGCCGGTAATACCAACCACCGGATATTTAAATTGATCGCGCCATGCACATGCTAATTTTAGAAACGCAGCAAGCGGATCTTCTACCAAAATCACTAATTTCTTTTGTAATAATTTCTGATCACACGTAAGTAAAAGATTTTTTTTTGATTCGGCAATAAGTAAACCACCGGCACCATTTTGCAACGCATCATTAAGAAAATTATGCCCGTCTTGCTTTGCCCCTGTTAAAGCTACAAATATATCGCCCTGCTTTACTGATCTGCTATCAACTGCACATGATATATCATCCGGAAAAATTGCGTGCGGAAAAACCGCATCGGGCAAAACTCCTTTTAAAAAATGTTGATCAAAACGCATTGACTGGTCTCCGTTTTTGCCAGAAGAAATTTTTAAAAAAATAATTTTTTAATCTTTATATGTTGCACAAAAAATGTCTGTTTTTTGAACATTTGTCAAGTAATTTATAGGTATGCAAAGTGTAGATAAACCTATAAAAATTACACATGTAATATTGTTTTGAAAAAAAATTATCTAATTACTTTACGTGTCTTACCCCCATATGATGGAGCAATAATTCCTTCAGCTTCGAGCATATCAATGATGCGCGCCGATCGATTGTAGCCAATTCTAAACCGCCGTTGCAGTAAAGAAATAGATACTTCTTCGATTTCTTGTAAGAAGCGGCACACCTGCTCGTACATTTCATCTTTTTCACTTTGCACTGCACTTCTATCTTCATGGCACACTTGCTTGATATCAAGATAATCAGATGGCCTTTGCGATCTTATATGCGCAATCACTTGATGAATTTCTTTATCAAGCACATACGCGCCATGTACCCGTTTTAATAAGGATTCATTAGAGTCCATAAAAAGCATATCGCCACGCCCGAGTAATTTGTCGGCACCCACGGTATCAAGAATGGTGCGCGAATCGATTTTAGAAGTTACGCGAAAAGAAATTCTGCTGGGCAAATTTACTTTAATTAATCCGGTGATCACATCAACCGATGGTCTTTGCGTTGCGCAAATTAAATGTATGCCCGCCGCGCGTGCCATTTGAGTAATGCGAATAATGCAATCTTCCACTTCTTTGCCGGCACACATCATCAAGTCTGCAAGCTCATCGATCACCACTACAATAAATGGCATACTGTCATAATTATTTTTTTCTGCATTGGTACGAAAATCATAAATATTACGGGCACCCATTTTTGCCATGGTCTCATACCGTGCTTCCATCTGTTTTACCACCCAGCGTAATACCGGTGGTGCCATTTTTGGATCGGTTACAATAGGAAAGAGCAAATGGGCAATATCTGCATACGGCGCAAACTCTAATCGTTTTGGATCGATAATAATTAAACGCAGATCATCGGGAGATCTTTTGCACAGCAAACTGATAAGCATTGCATTAAGTGCTACTGATTTTCCTGATCCGGTTGATCCTGCCATCAATAAGTGTGGCATCTTTGCCATATCTATGATAATTGGTGAGCCAATCGTATCTACACCAAGCACCATTGGAAGTGCTGCCTGTGTATCGCGATATACATCAGATTTAATTAAATGAGAAAGCGTTACTCCTCGGCGAATTTTATTAGCAACTTCAAAGCCTACCAATGATTTGCCCGGAATCGGCGCAATAATACGAATACTCGTTGCTTGCAACGCAAGTGCCAAATCATCTTCAAGTGCAATTATTTTACTTATTTTGGTATCAATATGCGGCTGATATTCAAAGAGTGTTACCACCGGCCCTCGTTTAATTGCCGTCACTTTTCCAAACACATCAAAGCGTTCTAATTTTTCTTGCAACGTTATTGCGCGCTTTTCTAGTTCTTGCATAAGCGCGGTATCATTTTGCTCCTCATCAACACCCACAAAAATATCTAAATGGGGCAAGGCATATTCGGGTGCCGTATGCTCAGCAATAGATGGTTGAATACTTTTTTTTGATTCGACTTCAGACGCTTTTTGTTTTTCAGGTGCTATTTTCTTTGCTTCTTGAACACGTGATTGATGGGTGCCTGAAAAAAGCTCTTGCCATTCGTGCGCATCATATACGGTATCCAGTTCAGATTCATCAACAAAATTTGTATCAATCGAATATGATTGCAATGAAACAATTCTATTTTTTATCAAAGCCATTATTCGGAATACACAGATATAAATTTGATCACAAGCCGCATCAACAATTTTTATTACCGGCTTGATACCTTTTGCATATATCAATCGCAGTGAAAGTTTTTTATATCCAGATGTTAATAAACCAATTAATGAAAAGCGAAACAAAATAATTATCGCACATAATAAGAGCGTATACAGCAAAAGACAGGCACCTAAATAATCAAGACATCCGCCAACTAAGCGCGCCAATACTCTTCCAATAAATCCACCCGGCACCGCGCAATAAGGAATATCAATTGCATGAAGTGCAAGTAAACCGGCAACAGAGATTATTATTACTCCACACGCTGCAAAACGATCCCAATCTTGTTCAATGGAGCAATGCGCCAAAAAAAAGTAACTGGCAAATCCCCCCACCATAATTATTAAAAACGCTGCACCACCAAACAAATAGTATAATAATCCACTCAAGCAAGCGCCCACCCAGCCGCACCAATTTCTGGGCATATGAGGTGTGGTATCAAAATAAAACCATGAATGATCATTACTTGTATAAGAAAGAAGAGCGGCTGCCAAAAATAAAGTGCCTGCAACCGTACAAACGGCCAATAATTCAGAACAATATGCCCAATTACGTTTTGTTGCCGCAGGTCTTAACCATGAAAACATACACTCCCCTTCTATTTTTAAACTACCGAGTATAGGAAAAATAAATCCCTAATCCTATTGGTAGTATCATATACCACCCAAGTAACCACCATTGTTGTGTAAATAGTAGGAGCAGTAGACTCATAAGTACATACCAGCTAATTACTCCACTCACGAGCATAACTAAGCAGATGCGCCAATTCAATAGTTGTGAAAGTGTGCCCTTTTGATACAGAGTTATGAGTGTTTTGCCAACAGACCCAATCATAAGCGGAACCATTAATATCCACGATATACAAAAGGAATCGAATAAAGAAAATCCCAAATAACATCCAACTGCACAAGTGAATGCCAACCGCGAAATGCCTGGCAAGAGCGCAATTCCTTGGGCAAGCCCCAACCACACAATTGCCATCGGCGCTACTTGAGTTATGGTAGAATCACACAAGCGTGTAGATACTAATGCAAGCGCCGTAACACACATTCCACAAATAAGTGGCCATGAAATTGAAAGTTTTTTAAAAATATAATAACAGCAAAAAGTAATAGCATCAGCAATTAAAACTATGAGTATCATCCGCAACAGGGTATGAGGTTGAATAGTCAAACCCCGACCATAACGCGCAAAAAAAAGCACAATTACACATAACGTGGGTATATGAAAAAAATAATATGCATCTGAAAGAGCAATATTTTGCTTTTTAAAATAATATTGGACATCCCAAGAAAATGCACGTTTGAACCATGTTTCAACCAATTTTAAATGCGCAGAGCTACTTATGGGTGCCATTTCAATAATCACTTGCGTTGCGATCCAGGTATATAATTGCCACATTATGAAAACCTTTTGACAAAGAGATTTTTATTCAGTAATTTTGCCCAGATTTAAAAAGAAGGCACCTTTATGATTAAATATTCATTTAAATTTACAAGTTATCTGCTTTTTATCAATTTCATGTATCCGGCTCTCGCACACACAAACACAAAAAATGATCTTATTAAACAATTATATGATATTGGTGTATTTAAATTCGGTAATTTTACTTTAAAAAGTGGAAAATCCTCATCTTTTTATATTGATATGCGCAAAATCATTTCTCATCCGCAAATAGTACTGCACTTAGTCGAATGCATGAAGAAAGTAATGGATACTTGTGATTATGATTGCCTATGCGGAGTGCCCTATTCAGGACTGGTAATTGCAACTGCCGCTTCAATTACCTATCAAAAACCAATGATTCTTAAACGTAAAGAGGCCAAAGCCTATGGCACTCAAAAAATGGTTGAGGGCATCTATCAAGCCGGAAATCGATGTTTAGTTATCGAAGATGTAATTACTACCGGCCAAAGCATTATAGAAACTACCACTGTTTTGGAACAAGAAGGATTATACGTAAAAGATATTATTATTTTAATTGATCGAGAAGAATCAGGCGTTGAGTATGTTGCACAAAAAGGGTACCAAGTGCACGCTCTCTTCACGGTCTCCGAAATTGCTCAACATTTGTATAATCTGGGCCTTATTTGCATTTCAGAGTTTGAACAGATTCTTAATTCTTGAATTCGCTGGTTAAGTGGCCTCATCAATTTATATATTTAAAATCTATGTTCAACAGCTCCATGATTGACTTTGTAACAGAAATGTAAGAAATTCATGTACGAAGCTATAAAAAAATCCGCGCAAAAGGAGCAGTGTATGAATCTTCGATTTTCCGCATTATTTTTAATTATATGCGCAACATCTGCGCATGGTGTATTACCTTATATAAGTATTCGTTCACAAAGCGTTGATTCTGCGCGAGATCTAGTGGGAATTACGGATAAAATCAACATTTATGATATGGAAAATCTCTATATTACCACGGCATTCACTATAGAAGGCACACGCTCTTTTGATTCTGATGCGCTTTCTCATTGTTTATTCGGACTCACCCAACCTTCTTTAACCGCATCTGATGAACTCTCGGTTGCGGTAACCGGAAGCCAAGTTCCTGATCGTGGCCCCACCGATTGGCTCGCGGATTACTTTGGCCTCTCAACCACGTATCAAAGTCGCTTATTCTTTAAACCACGTGTGAGCAATCTTATTATAGATTTTGCGGCATATGTAGGATTAGATGAATGGTGGTGCGGATTATATTTTTGGGTTCACGCACCGCTTGTTATCACACGCTGGGATCTAAATTTTAGAGAAGAAGTAAATCATGATCTTACACTTTTAGGATATCCGGCCGGCTATTTTGCACCAACTGCCATACCTGCTAATAATTTGGTGGCACAGGCACAAGATTTCTTTTCAGATTTAGATGTACCAACTTTGGCAATCGATCTTCCTTTTGAGCCGCTTGAATTTGCACGTTTGGAACAAGCACGCCAACATAAAACGGCACTTGCAGAAATTCAAATGGCGCTGGGATATAATTTTGTGCTCACCGATTGCTCTTATTTTGGTCTTAATTTTAGAGTGTATGCCCCAACAGGCAATCGCCCCAAAGGAATTTTTGCTTTTGAGCCAATGGTAGGAAACGGCAAACATTGGGAGGTGGGTGCAGGATTTATGACCGGCTATATGTTCTGGCGTTCTGAAGATGATGAAAGTTCTCTGGGATTTTATGCAGTGGGCAACTTTACCCATTTGTGTCGCACCACCCAATGGCGCACGTTTGATTTAGTGGGAAAACCGGTGAGCCGCTATATGCTTGCCGAAAGATTAGGAACTCCCGTTAGCAATCTTTTTGCAGCGCCTAATCAAGGAGATATTACCAATGCTACTCAACCGATAGCCCAATTGAGAACAGGGAATATGCCACAAGTTTCTTATACTCCCGTTGCAAATTTAACCACTATTCCCGTGTATGTAAGTAGTCCGGTTCAAGTAGATATTACGGCACTTTTTGATTATTCTGCCTGCGGATTATCAGTTGATGTAGGATATAATTTTTGGGCACGCACTTGTGAAAAAATCTCAATTCGTCATGATACTGGCCCGCTACGCTTAGAATCAGGAAATGTATGGGCGCTTAAAGGTGATGCTCAGGTGTTTGGCTTCCGTGCAACCGATGCGGTAAGTCCCGGACCGGATTCTATTGCACTTTCTGCAACACAAAGCACCGCAACCATCCATGTTGGCGCTAATGATGGCGATACTCAAAATCCAGGAGTTGATAATCCTGAATTTGCCTTCTTTACCAATACCAATAATGCTGATCAGATTGTAATTATCCCGGGCCAAGCAGGCGGCCCCGCAACTCAACAGCGCACCTCAAATGATCCGATATTCTTATCAGTAGATGATATTGATCTGAAAAGCGGCGCAAGCAAAGGAATGTCTCACAAAATATTTGCCCATATTAGCTATACCTGGACCGAATGTGATGATGTGGTGCCCTATTTAGGAGTTGGCGGCAAAGCAGAATTTGGTCCACGCCACAATGGTCAGCCATGCATTGGAACTTCCTGCCCAGCAACGCAGCTTACCATTGCTACTTGCGGCGGCTGCAAAGGTTGCCAACGATGCAACTTGTCTGAATGGGGTGTATGGATCAAAGGTGGATTGTTTTTTAGCTAATATTAAAAGGTGTTAAGAAAATACTCAATACAAAAAAAGGATGTAATATGAAGCTAATGAAAAAAATAGTCTCACTACTTTTTTTGTTACCACCACTTGCTAATCTAGCAAATGTAATTCCTCTTATAATTCCACGTTCACAAAGTGTTGATGCAGTGCGCGATTTAGTGGGCATGACACGCTATATAAATTTATACAATCCTGATCAATGTGTGTATGGCGCATGGGCATTTACTTTTGAATATGAAAAAACCAATAAACCACTTGATATTGCCGAATGCTTATTTGGTAACGATTTAATTAATGATGTTGAGCCGTTTATTAAAGTTTCAGGAAGCCAATCGGGAGATCGGAATGAAACTGATTGGCTGGCGGATTATTTTGGCTTACCAACCGATTTTGAAAGCCAACTTTTTTTCAAGCCCGAAGCACACAGCTATATTTTTGATGTAGCATTTTATATTGGCCTGGATGAATGGCTTGAGGGACTTTATTTTCGTTGCCATGCACCGGTGGTTGGCACACATTATAATCTTAACTTTACTGAGAATATCATTAATGAAGGGGTAAACGGGTATGTTGCCGGTTATTTTGGCCCTACTGCCGTGTCACGTTCACAATTATTAAATAGTTTCACCGCATTTGGATCCGAAGGGCTCACTCCCGATTTAGGACCTACTATTCTATTTGCACCTTTAGGGAAAGCAATTATTTCTCGCGAGCATCATAATACGATACGCCTTTCAGAAATTCAAGTAGCATTCGGCTGGAACTTTATTCAGTGTTATGACCATCATTTTGGTTTGAATATTCGTGGATCTGCACCAACTGGGACTCGCCCAGAAGGTATTTATCTTTTTGAACCAATAGTTGGCAATGGCCACCATTGGGAACTTGGATTAGGACTCACCTGCCATTATGATATTTTTACCGATTTTTGCCGTGATCGATACGTGGCATTTTATTTTGATGCAAACCTTACACATCTTTTTGGTACTCGCCAAACACGTTCGTTTGATTTGATTGGAAAACCATTAAGCCGTTATATGCTCGTGCAAGAAATGGGCACACCAGTAGAAAATCTTTTTGTAAGTAACACACCCGGAACCGTTTCCAATATAGTTCCAACTGCACAATTTCAAAATCTGCTTACTCCTCTTGCTAATTTAACAACTTTCGATGTTGAAGTACGTGTTGCCGCACAAATAGATGCAGTTGCCATGATAGATATTCAATGGTGTAATTGGAATCTTGATTTTGGGTATAATTTTTGGTCAAAAAGTTGTCAACGAATCAAGCCATGTAGTATACAAGCTATTCCATTTGATGGTAATACCGATTATGCATTAAAAGGTGATGCACATATTTACGGATTTGTTGCGGCAGATGCGGTAAATTTACCTCCGGGAATTAATCCAAATGATCCTATTGCACTTTCAGCAACAGAAAGCAGAGCAACTATTCATGCGGGTACTAACACACCAATAGGCACCCCATTTGATCCTGACCAATATCAAAACCCTGGCATTGATTTACCACCAGGACAAATGCCTGAACAATGGGCAATGGTTTCAACGAATGATCCTTCTAATCAAATTACTATTTTGCCCGGACAAAATGGAACCGCCCAAACCCAGCAACGGACCTCGCGATTTCCACTGCTTATTACGCGTAAACAAATAGATTATGAAGCCGCAGAATCTAAAGGAGCTTCAAACCGTATTTTTGCACATATTAGTTATAACCCTGATTGGTGCCATTGTGCCTGGACTCCCTTTATTGGCGTCGGCGGCTTTGCTGAATTTGCACATAATAATAGTTTAGATTGCGCCGATCCGAATAATGATAATTCATGTATGAGCTGCGCATTTTCACAGTGGGGAGTATGGATTAAAGGGGGCGTGGCATATTAAATATCATCACATGCACAGCTATACTGCGCTTAGTGATGAGTAAAAAGGATAATCCGAATACATGGGAAACCAAATGAAGAAAATAAAAATACTGTTATTCACACTTATCACTATAAACCTGCTCCATGCAGCAACAGACGATTTAAATCAACCTCTTCATGGCAAAACATTTTTAGCACCGCGTTCTGATAGTGTGAATGCCGCACGCGAATTGGTATTATGGCATCGCTATATTAATCAATATTGCCAAGATTTTTATGGCGCCTTTTCTGTTACTCCCGAATACAAACACTCATTTAGACCAAATCGATTAGCAGAGTATTTCTGGGCGGTTGATGAATTAGTAATTGCCGGCAGCCAGGTGCCCAATCGTACTCCTGAAGTTGATATTCTTGCTGACTATTTTGGACTTTCTCCTTCATTTGAAAGCACGGTTGCAATGTCACCGGAAATTCGCACCGGCTTAATCGATTTTAATGTCTATTTAGGATATCAAGATTATTATTTACGCGCACACATTCCTTATGTGTGGACCAAGTGGACCTATGAGCTTGATGAAATGATAACTCCCGGCACTCCGACAACTGATTATCCGGCAGGATATATGGGCATAGGTCCGGTAACTCCTCCGGCACAATCATTTACTCAAGCTATTAATGGTGGACTATCATGGGGGCAGGTGCGTGCTCTCGAATTTGGTAGAATTAATAAACCCAAAGGAATTTCCAGCTTTGCTGAAGCACAAATAGCACTGGGATGGAATTTTATTAATTGTCCATTAGGCCATGCTGGTATTAATATTCGAGGATCAATTCCCGCCGGCACACGTTCAAAAGCAATTTATTTATTCGAACCTATTATAGGTAATGGCCATCATCCGGAACTTGGTATTGGATTCACCAGTCACGCGCTTCTCTGGGAAAAAGATGGTTATCAAATGATAAATATCTTTTGTGATATTAATCTCACTCACTTATTTTCATCGCGCCAACGCAGATCATTTGATTTAATAAACCCTCTTGATCCGCAGAATTTAGATTTTCAAGGATTTGCAACGCGCTATATTTTAGCCAAGCAATTTATAAACGGACTTTATAGTGGAGTTACTTTACCAGTAATTAATATTACCACTTTAGAATGTGATGTATCTGCAGCAATACAAATGGATTTTGCACTTATGGCAAGTTATGAACATGCTGGATATGTAGTAGATCTTGGATACAATGCCTGGTTTAGATCACGAGAAATGATTAGCAATCGCGAGCAAATTCCCGATAATACCTATGCGCTTAAAGGTATTCAAAATGTAGCTGGACCAGGACCATTGGGGGCGCAGGCAACTCAAAGCACTGCTACTATTTTTGGCAATGATTTTGCTGATCAAGCACTTGTAGCAGATACCTTTCCCCCCATTTACTTTAATGATGATATGATTGATGAAAGTTCGGCACAAGCATCACGCGGATTTACGCACAAGTTTTTTGGAAACTTTGGCTATACGTGGAATGACTGTGTGCACTGGGTATCGCCCTTCTTTGGCATTGGCGGTGAAGTAGAATTTGAAGGATTAAATCCACGCCAAGAAATTAAAGCAAATAAAAATTCCATTTCACAATGGGGAGTATGGATCAAATTAGGATTTGGGTATTAAAGATCATGATTTTATAATGCTCCGGTATTAAAAAACATGAGTAATAAGGAACACTTATGAAAAAAATGTTACTCTCAATTTCATTAGTAAATATATTTGCTATTGCACACAAATCCGAACAATCAGTCTCATTAAAACGCGGACAAAGCACTATCATTTCTTTACCCTCGAATCCCACCACAGGCTATTCCTGGAGTTTATATTCAAAAAATACCCGGAATACAATGGTAGATATTCAAGAACTCCCTTATAAAAGTGATGATACCGGTTTAATAGGCTCAGGAGGCACACAATCCTGGAAAATAACCGGTAAAAAACGGGGTGTTGCCCATATCAGATTTGATTATAAGCGGCCCTGGGAAAAGGGAGTATCTCCTGCTAAAATAAAGCGTTATATTTTTACGATAAATTAACGAATACCATAATTTTATTGCTTAAAAAACATCAATTTTCTTAAAATTACTTAGATAATTTAATTTGGGGAATATGCAATGCAAAAAAGCACTATTATTACGTTATTTATATATAGCTTTATCCATACAATGGAAAAACCGCCACAACCTATCACGTATCGCCAGCCAAAAACATTAGCAGAAATTGCCACTCTTAAAAGTGCCGAAAATATAAAATCAATACAAGAATTCACAAAAATCATTGCAGTTACTCCAAAAGATCTTCATTGTGATTTAGTGAAAAAACTTATTCACAATAAAAAATTCACGCGTGAACAAGTAATAGAATTAATTAATACCTACTGCAATAAAGATCCGCTTTTAAAAGCATATACTTACTTTTCTCGTATTACTCCTGAAAATCGAGAAAAAAGTATTGTAAGCATGCGTGGCTTACTCACTGCAGCACAGTTTCAAAGAAATCAAAACGCAATCTCGTTAATACGTGAATTTATTACACTTGCGCAAATCCCCGAGGTAAACCTGAGTCCCATTCGTGTGTTAATTAATACCAACAGGATAGAACTCATTGAACCATTGTTATCTTTAGGAGAACGGCCAACCCTTGAAGACCTTGGGTATGCAATTATTCTTGGAAATACGAGGGCCTTACAACTACTACTTAATGCAAATCCTCCATTGCATGATCCCCAATTACGGCTCACTGAGCAGCCCCTATATTTAGCTTTCGAGCATCTTAATGAAAATATGATTAATACATTGCTTCAAAATGGAGTTTCTTTAGATACTCTGTATCCTGTGCCAAACATCAATCAAAAACAAACTGTCCCAGTATACTTGAGAAATATGATTAATCAATGGAACTACTCGTGGGTCTTCCCGGGCAAGACCATGCAACAAACACAAGAATATTTTGAATCACTCAAGAAATTATTAAATAAGTTCGCACCCGAACCCCATCAACCTCAATCCAGTAACCCCAGAG
>BTUB01000004.1:0-29194 GCA_045863215.1 Candidatus Babeliales bacterium
TAAGCAATCAAGTTTCTCGCGTAGTGCTTCCAATTCTTCAATATCATCTTCACCCAGTTCTTTTTTGATAGCACGCATTTGTTCGCGTAAATAAAACTCTTTTTGAGCCTTATTCATAGAATCACGTGCATTGTTGCGAATTTTCTCTTGCATATCAGCTACTTCCATCTCTTTGGCAAGATGGCGATAGAGCACCTCAAGAAGCTCCGCTTGATCATTCGTTTCTAAAAGTGCTTGCGCATGATCAACGGCAAGATTTAAATGAGAAAGAATAAAATCAGCAATCTTTTCCGGATCTTGCATTTTAGAAAGTATAATATGAAAATCCGGACTAAAGGCATTGCCGGAAATTGCCATTTTTTCCGCCAGAAGCTTGATATTTTTTACGTGCGCCTGTACCGCTTCTTTATTATCACTTGAGCAATTATCAAGTTTAATAATAGTTGCATTAAGACTATCTTCGCAAGCCATAATATTTTGTGCTTCTGCTTTGCAAATTCCTTGTACAAGAATTTTAATTCCACCTTCCGGAATTTTTATCAGTCGCATTATGGATGCAACGGTGCCAATACTATATAAATCTTTGGTAGCGATACCTTCTTCGCTATCCGGTTGTTTTTTAGCTGCAAGCAGTAATACCAATTTGGTTTCTTGTAGTGATTGATTAATACCCTTAATGATTTTCTCATCAAGCACCAATAAAGGTACAATCATATGTGGAAACACTACCACATCCATGGTCGGAATTACTGGGAGCATCTCTGGAATATGTTCATGCATATCTTTGTTTAAAACCGTCTTCATTCACTCCCCCTCAATCGAATCTATAGAAAGCGTGCTTTTTTAATCACGCGGATTCATTACCCTACACCCCATTGTAGGCCTAGCATTCAATCAAAGACAATAATTATGCATAAATGAGGGCATCTCCTTTTTGAAAACAGCCTTGTTTTGTGTTAATACTTATGTTGATTCTATGTTTGTATGATTCAAAATTTTTTCCGTTCGTTTCGAGCGAGCATTTTATGCAAGTCGAGAAATGTTTTATTGCTGAATCAACCAGTGCATAACTTTTCGATTCAGCCTAACGGCCTCACTCAAAGCGAACGGGGTGAGTGCGATGGAATTTATGGCTCATTCTTTAACTCTTGAAAATGTATATAAGAAATATTTCCAAGCAGGTGTACCCTTAACGGTTTTAAATGGAGTAAATGCACTTTTTGAGCAGGGCACATCATATGCCATCACCGGCGCATCAGGAAGTGGAAAATCAACCTTGATTCATCTTATTGCTGGGCTGGATAATCCTAGTTCTGGTACTGTCTATTTTGATCAAACACCCCTTACCTCTTTTTTGGCAAGCCAAAAAACGATCTTTTTAAATAAAATGATAGGGCTCGTGTTTCAGTATCCGTATCTGATTAAAGAACTTTCGGTGATAGAAAATGTGGCTATAAAAGGTTTAATTGCCGGAAAACCTATGAGCGAATGCACGCAACAAGCTCAAGATTTGTTGGTTCAAGTCGGACTGAGCGAAAAAGTGAATGCCTATCCGGGCCAGCTTTCGGGCGGCCAGAAGCAACGTGTGGCACTTGCACGGGCGCTCATGAATGAACCAAGCTTTTTAATTGCCGATGAGCCAACCGGTAATTTGGATCAAGCTACCGGCATGGCAATAGTTGATTTAATACTTAAACTTCAGCAAGAAAAAGGAATGGGAATTATTGTGAGCTCACATGATGATTATGTAAGCTCACGTATGAATATTCGCTATGAATTAAAAGATGGGCTCTTATGTCAAGTTGAGCGTTAACAATCAGGAACTGTTCCTCGTGTAACCATTGTAGGCATTTCTTTTTTTAATTCATTATTGTAGTTTTCTTCTATTGCTTGGCGCACTAATTTGTGAACAGTTAAGAATTCTACGAATGATTGTGCTGCTGAATCAAACGCCATATCATAGTCTGATTTAAAACGCTCAATCATTCTCTTTCTGAGAACATCATTGTTGAGATGTCCTGCATTATGAAAAGGGGCATTGAGTTCTTGTAAAGCGCGTAATTTGGCATCAAGTTCTTTAGTTTTATTCTCGGTATCTTTGTAAGCCGTTGCTAAAAGAAAGGAAGTATTTTCTAGAGTTTTTGGATCAGGTACTGAGGTATCACTTGCTGTGGCGCGTAGAGCATTTTTAAGCATGTCCATTTGCCATGAATCTAAAGATGGTAATGAGGCAAGTCTAGTTGCAACATAATCATCAGAAGGGTCCATGGCATATAAACCAGGGGTCAAAGCAGCGATTGATAAAAAAATCAGAGTTTTTGTCATTTTATAATATTCCCTTTTATAGTTGCGATAAATTGAGCTTTAATTTACACTAAAATAACTATGATTCAAGCGAATTCTATTCAACTTTCTTTCGGCACGCGAGTGCTTTTCGATTCGATCTCTTTTGATATTAATGAAAATCAAAAGATAGGCCTTATTGGGGCCAATGGCTCTGGCAAATCAACTTTATTAGAAGTTTTAGTAGGCATTCAACCATTGGATGATGGTTCGGTTTCAATTCCCAAAACTAAAAAAGTGGCCTATTTGGCTCAAGAAGTGGTGCTTGCCTCACGTTTGAGTATTATCGATGAGGTAATGACTGCGTTTGATCAGATCAATAAACTTAAGATGGAACTTGAAGTTTTAGAGAATGAACTTACGCAAGGAAATGAGGTTGACCTTGAACGCTACGCCGAATTGCATGAGAAGCTTGCTGAAAATGATCCGGATGCTTTGAAGGCAGAAGCAAAAAAAATGCTTTTGGGTCTGGGATTTAAACAGTCTGATTTTGAACGGCCGGTTGCGGAACTTTCTGAAGGTTGGCGTATGCGGATTGTGCTGGCAAAACTGTTACTTCAAAAAGCAGATTTTTATCTGTTTGATGAACCGACCAACCACCTTGATATTTTTGCAAAAGATTGGTTTTTAGAATTTTTAAAATCGGCACCATTTGGCTTTATGTTGGTGTGCCATGAACGGTATTTTCTCGATGCTGTATGTAAACAAATCTTTGAACTTGAGCGGGGAAAATGCACTATTTATCAGGGTAACTACAGCAAGTATTTGGTGCAAAAAGAGCGGGATCTAGAAATTTTACATGCGCAATATCAGCTGCAACAAAAAGAGATTAAGCATAAAGAAGAGATAATTAATAAATTTAGAGCAAGTGCTTCTCGTGCCAAACAGGCTCAAAGTATGATTAAACAGCTGGATAAGTTAGAACGGATTGAATTGCCGCCCGGACCCAAGACGATTAACTTTTCATTTCCACCAATTGCTAGATCCGGTAGCATTGTGCTCAAAGTAGAAAATGTGAGCCAGGCTTTTGAGGGTAAACAGCTTTTTAAAAATGTGAATTTTGAGATTGAGCGTGGCCAAAAGGTGGCTCTTGTTGCCTCAAATGGCGTGGGAAAAACCACGTTGCTCAATATTATTATGGGCAAGTTGCCTTTGCAACAGGGCAAAGTTGCCTTTGGCTCAAATGTGACTTACACACTCTTTGATCAGGATCAAAATAAAGCGCTCGATCAAAAAAAATCGGTTATAGACAATATTGAGGGCCATTGCCCACCCGGAGTCACAACCGCTGCAATTCGCGCCTTGCTGGGAGCATTTTTATTCACCGGTGAAGATGTTTATAAAAAGATTGAAGTCTTGAGTGGTGGAGAAAAAAATAGAGTGGGGATGGTGCGCGTGCTCTTGCAGCGTACTAATCTATTACTTCTTGATGAGCCCACCAACCATTTGGACTTAGATGCTAAACGTATCTTATTAGAAGCGCTGCGCAACTATGAAGGCACCATTCTTTTTGTATCCCATGATCGCTCATTTTTGAATGATCTGGCAACTCGGGTAATTGAACTTACCCCGAATGGCGTGATTTCTTTTCTGGGCAATTATGATGAATTTTTATATTACAAAAATCAAATCATGACCCAACCTATTGCTGCAGAAAAAAAGAATCAGCCATCAGCTACCGAGCGTAAGCTAATAGTGCATGATTTTGAAAAAACTAAACAGATTTCAGCCATTGAACGCAAAATTGCTCAGCTTGATAAGAAAATCCAAGAACAAGAAACTGCATTTGCCGATTTGCGTTATGGCACTCCGGAATATAAAAAAGCCGAAGAAATGTTAAAGAAGTTGCAAGCTGAGCATGTTCAGTGCATGAAAGAATGGGAATCGCTTATTTGTTAGTAGCCATGCTTAAAACACCTCGAATTGCTGAGGCATTTTGATAACGGCGTATGGTTTGGCGATAGCAAAGCTCTGCTAAAGTATTCATCATTTCTTTTTGAGCTTTTTCAATTTCTTGATTGATACTATGTTCTCGATCAAGTTCCAATAGATTATTAATATTTTGAAAAAGTGTCGCATCACTTTTTTCCAATTGTTGTATTTTCATGCATATTTGGGAGATGAGATCTGTCATATGAGTAAGTTGGGTGTGCAGGGCCATATCGTTTTCATGATCAATAACAGACTCAAATCGTGTTGCTGAAAGATTGCTTGTTTCAGTCGCTTTTTTATGTAGATATGCTTTAATTTCAGCGAGTTTTAAGTCCAGAGAATCTGTATACTCTTTATGTAATTTACTCAGCGCATTTTCAAGTTCTTGCGAATGATCTAGAGCCTGCCCATCACTTTGAATTCCTCTGAGAGCTGGTGGTTGCTGGCCAAAAAATGTAAAAACAGTAAGATAGGTAAACCAAAAATAACGCATTTAAAATCCTTGTATGGCGAAGTTATTTTACACCCTTCTAAATTATCTTATACTTAATTTTATTTGCCGTCGCAAAAATAAATGCAGTTTAGGCCTCCGGATGAATGCGACAAGAACCACGCCGTAGCTTAAGCGTAGGCGGGTGAGCTATGGCGTAATTTCGCTTGATTCACCGTCTTAGGAGCCGGTGAGCGCTACATGATTTTAGAGAAAGGAAACATTTATGATCAAAGCAACATTTTTTCTTTTGGGAATGCTTCATCTTTCTTTGAGTGCAATGGAAGGGAATGAAGAATTTAGACCCTCAGAATGGCGTACACGAAAATTGCAAACCTTGTTGGATGAAGCAAAATCACCAACTTGTAATCAGCGCATTAGAGAAATTAGAGAATTGAAAAAAGAGTTTGTTCACCAGTATCTTGATACATATAATGAGCAACAAGAAATTTTAAGTGATTTGATGCGTGAAACCCAGGGAGTGATTTGTGCAACTACTGATCCTGAGTTAGCTAAAGAAGATTCAAATAAATTTTTATGTCTTGATCCCTTTGAATGTACCGCAGATGAAATTGATGCACGCTGGCAAAGAATTCATCGCGCGGACTGTAAAAATATGGAATCGCACACTGCTGCAACTCAAAATTAACTTATTTGGTACTCAATGCATAGAAAATCGATAATAAAAAAGACAATTCAGATTGGTAGTTCAACATTAACCAGTAGATTTTTAGGGATCATTCGTGATCTATTAATGATTCGCTATTTGGGTGTGGGATTAGTTTCTGATGCATTTACGATCGCTTATCGTATGCCAAATACCCTGCGCAAAGTATTTGCCGAGGGTGCATTATCAGCTGCATTCATCCCACTTTTTTTGGCAACGATGCGCAAAGATGAAAAGAGTGCCATGAGTCTCATGTCTATCGCTTTTTTAATTTTTGAAGGAGTTCTGCTGGTTTTATGTGGGTTAGCCATGATTTTTGCCCCTTCAATTATTGGTTTCTATGCCCCTGGATTTTCTGCAGAGCAAGTTGCTATTGCCGTGCCTTTATTGCGTGTATTGATGCCACTTATCTTTTTTTTATCAAGCAGTGCCCTTTTGGCTGGAGCTTTGCAATCGATTGGCCATTTTTTTATCCCGGCATTTGGGCCGATTTTGCTCAATATGGTGTTTATTGGTGGGTTATTGATTTGTAAATGGGCTCAATTACCCGTGATTTATTTATGCGTATTTATCTTGTTTGGGGGCTTGCTTCAATTTTTGCAACATTTGTATGCATATTTTGCCAACGGGCTTTCTTTTGGAAGTATTAATCACCATACGTTTATTACCTTTGCTCACATTTTGGGTAAATTCTTTTGGTGCGCCTTGAGTATGAGTGTTACAGAAGTGAGCATTATTGTTGATGGTCAGTTTGCTTCATTTTTGCCTACCGGAACCGTAACATTGCTCAGTTATGCGCATAAATTTATGGCGATTCCGATTGGCGTGTTTGCAGTGGCATTTTCTACAATTTTATTACCCTATTTTTCTCGGATTAGTACTTATGCTCCCAAGCGATTAAATTTCTTCTTATTTGAATCGGCAAAAATGGTTTTTTTTGTGATGATTCCTTGTACACTTGGGCTCATCTTTTTTGCTAAAGATATTTTTATCACCATTTTTGTGAGCAATTCTTTTACTATGGAGCAAGCAGATACTGCTGGCATTATTTTAGCGGCTTTTGGATTGGGTCTTTTTTTCTTTGCACTCAATAAAATTATTTTAAATATTTACTATGCCATGCATGAAACCTTTTTACCGGGTGTAGTGAGCGCTGTGGCACTGGTGGTAAATGTGCTCTTTAATCTATTGTTTATTTGGACGCTGGGAGCATTTGGCTTGGCATTGGCCACGGCTATTGCCGGTGCGTGCCAAACTATCTTATTATTCTATTTTTTACGAAAAAAATTTGGATTTCATGGCTACTTACCGCAGTTTTTTGATTTTGTGAAAAAATATCTTATTCAATTACTTGCAGTAAGTACTATTTTTTTGGGATTTTATTTTAGCTTTGCAAATGCAATTAAACTGTTGCCGGCTCCCTTATCTTATTTTTTCTTGCAAAGAATAGGGTTTTGGCTCTGGGTTGCCCCCTTGTGTTTAATGGCCGGTCTGTTACTGTATTTGTGGAGAAGACGTTTTGGAGTGCGTTTATATTTTTTAGACTAACGTGAAACTCATTAAAA
Organism: Candidatus Babeliales bacterium; assembly: GCA_045863215.1. Classification (GTDB taxonomy): domain Bacteria; phylum Babelota; class Babeliae; order Babelales; family Vermiphilaceae; genus BTUB01. Next base: position 6,998 of record BTUB01000004.1, read on the forward strand.
CAGGTAAGAAATGATTGAACAACAATCTGCCGGCATTATTACCTTTGCGCACAAAAATCATGAAACAAAATATCTTATTTTGCATTATTTGAGTGGTCACTGGGATTTTCCCAAAGGTAAGCTCGAAGAGAATGAAACGAATCAACAAGCGGCTGCACGAGAATTGCAAGAAGAAACCGGCTTAAGTGCGCAACTAATTCCCGGATTCCAAGAATCGCTTTCATATACCTTTAAAGAGCGGGGAAAATTGGTCCGAAAAACAGTTACGTTTTTTGTGGGTATTACCGATGAACAGTCGGTACGCCTTTCACGGGAGCATACGGGGTATCTTTGGTTGCCGTATGAAAAAGCGCATGAAAAACTTACCTATCCGAACGCAAAAGATCTTTTGCGTAAAGCAGATGAATTTTTGTTAAAACAACTTGAGTAAAGCAATGAAAAAAATATTCACAATAGTATTGATTGGTCTATCATTGCACGGAATGCATCGGCCTAATGCAATGGGACTGCCAAGTGAAGTATGCAGGAATAATTTGATATGGCCATGTACCAAATATTGTACTAGCGAATGTTGTCCAATAGCAACCTTAGCAGCGGGTGTAGAAATATTTAATGGGGCATGTGTTGTCAATCCTACTATAAGTGATCTGTGTGATGTGGATAATTCAAGAAGAATTCTGAAAGTTGGAATAGGATTCGCGTTATTTATAGTTGTAGGTGCGGGCAACTATATTATGAAAACTAAAAAACATATACCAGAAAGAAAAAAGGAGTATATCTTAAAGACATGTGGAATCTGTTGGGGATCAGATAGAGCAATTAACAGTCTTTTGTGTCATCCTAAACATCAATTTCATATTGAATGTATTGCTGAATGGGAGAAAATACATAAAGGCTGCCCATTATGTGGCGCAGAAGTTGTAATTAATCATTTCAAAGTTGAATAAGCATGCAAGAGTTGTTTGACTCGGAATGTTGGGAATTTCTAATTATATAATGAAAAATTTTTTTTGCTTTTTTTTAATGTTTAATTTAGCAAATGGAATGAGCAGAGAGCAAATGCGCACACAATGGAAAGATGATGAATTTCAATGGGTTGTGCAAGCACCGGAAGATATCTGTGGTATTTGCTTTCAGCAATCGGATAGTAAATTAGCACAGCTTTCATGTCACAAAACACATCAATTTTGCAATGAATGTATAAATACGTGGCGGGAACAACAAAGCACGTGCCCACTTTGCCGTGTACCTATTGTAGATTCTATTTTGTGCACATGTTTTAAGGCGATGACAAAACCCAGTGTTCTTATTTTATTAGCATCTACTTGTGCTTCAGCAACTAAGTTGTTAGAAAATATGAACGAATGCATGACAGGTATATCGTGTAAAAATAATTGTGCTGTTTGTGTAGGATTGACTGCCTCGGGAGCGTGTGCCTTTTGTTTGGGTATAAAAATATATCAAATGCGTCATTGTAAGAATAATTGAAGTACTTTTAAGATTTAAAAATATGTGTTCCTTTTGAAACCATAAGTGCCATGTGAAGGGAGCATGCTTCCAATTGATGCACATATAAATCGATTTCGCACTGAGCAATTTCTTCGTGTTGTTCAGGTTTTAATTTTTTTCTTGTGTCTTGCAAAAATTTAATTTGATTTTTAATAAGATCAAATTCTTTATTTAAAAAATCACATTGTTTTTTTATATCTGAATATTTTGCTTGAGTTTCATAAAAATGCTCTTTTGCACTTTGGCCTATAGAGCGCAAAATATCATTTTCCCATGATCCGTGAACTTTGGATTCGTGTAATGCTAATTTTAACTCTCCCAGTGGAGAACAATTGGTATGAGTTGGGGTAAGACTTCCGGGAATTTCCATGTATTTGTATGAATTTTCAAGACAGTTTATTGAAAATATGAAGAATAACGACAATAGTGTGTTTTTTTTCATAATTTTCCCCTTTGCTTTGTAATTAAAGTAGCATAAAGGAGGGAAGGAGGAAAAGAGAAGAGGAGATTACGAAAGTAATTGTTTTGTTATGAATGCTCTACCTGTTCCGGATTTTAAATATTTCTCGAAATCAATTGCAGTTACCTTGTTTGAGAATGCAAAGTACATTATCATAGTCCAAGGTTTGTATTTGAACGTATGAAAAGTACTACCTTTATTATGGTTTACTAATCGAGATTCTATACCTTTGGTGAATCCGATATAAATTTGATCAGAATTAGGAAATAGATTGAATAAGATAAATATAATACATGTGAATAAGGGGCTCGACGTCCTCCTACGCTTTTTCTACTGAGGATCTAGGGCTAAAGTAGGCTGGAGCTTCGGTGGACAGCTTACGCATGGTGCTAATGTGTTAAATTATGTTATAAATCAAACCGTTAAAAAGATGGCATGCCAGCTGAAGCCTTGGCGTAAACTGGTTGCGGGGGCTGGATTTGAACCAGCGACCTTTGGGTTATGAGCCCAACGAGCTACCAGGCTGCTCTACCCCGCGATCTACATGAATTTCAGATGAGAATTTACTATAAGACTACGGTCTTTTAGGCAATTGTCAAACAAATACTTAAGAAAAACCTAACTGGTGTGCTCAAACCGGCTGATATGCCATTGGCGCTTAGAGTATACCAGTGGTGAGGCTTAATTGGTTCAACTGCCTAGAGGTGGGCTGAGTTTTCTAGAATCGCAAAGGCAGTTGCGGTAGTGGTAGTATGGGTTAAGGAAATTAAAATAGTATAATTAGCAGTAATGATTTGAGCATCAATGGTTACAAAAGGAATATCATTTTTTTTTGAAATAGTTACTGCTTTGCAAAACTTTAAAAAGGGTATTTTGTGATCTGGTTGCCAGGCGCTATAGGCTTTAAATAATGCTTCACGTGCGGCAAAACGAACAGCAAACCGCTCAGCACTTTTTGCGGTAACCAATAAGCAATATGCTATTTCTTCATGCGAAAAAACGCGAAGTAATTGTTTTTGTGAATAGGTATACCACTGTGCAAATCGTGCAATTTCTATACTATCTATCCCAATGCCTACAATCATTGCCTATGTCGCTCTAGACTTTGATCAAGTGAACGATACATTATCGCTTCTTGAATATGTGACGCGTCAATTACATCTTTTTGCTCAATATCAGCAATCGTGCGCGCAACGCGCAAAATTTTATGGTAGCCCCGCATACTCAAATGCAGCACATCGAATGCTTTTTTAATGATTGCTTCAGCTGAATCAGTCAGTATGCAATATTTATCCACCTGCTCAGAATTCATATGAGCGTTCCAACGATTATTATTGCCAAAACGGGTGTGTTGAGCCGTGAGTGCATTTTGCACACCTGCAAATAGCTCTTTAGAGCTTTGGCAATTTGCTGGTGTTGATCTAATTGTATCATACTCAATCGATTGCACATTAATTTGCAGATCGATGCGATCCAAAAGAGGACCGGATAATTTTTCTAAATATCGTGCAATTTGTTGGCTCGCACATGTACAATTACGCTTTTTGTCTCCCCAAAATCCACATGGACATGGGTTGAGTGCAGCGATTAATAAAAATGATGCTGGAAAATTAAGTGAATGAAGCGCGCGTGAAATATGCACTTCTTTATTTTCAAGTGGTTGGCGCAACGCTTCAAGCGTGTGCCGTTTAAATTCAGTAAGCTCATCTAAAAAAAGAATACCATTATGCGCAAGGCTAATTTCCCCAGGTTGTGGATATGATCCGCCTCCCACTAATCCTGCTTGTGAAATGGTATGATGTGGATTTCTAAAAGGCCGTTGCATAATGAGTGATTGAGATCCAAGTTTACCGCTAATCGAGTAAATTTTGCTCGTTTCAAGCACTTCATCAAAGGTCATGCTCGGCATGATTGATGGCAAGCGTTTTGCAAGCATCGTTTTACCTGCGCCCGGTGGCCCCACAAATAAAATATTATGACGCCCTGCTGCAGAAATTTGTAGCGCACGTTTGGCAACTGTTTGCCCTTTTACTTGTTCAAAATCGAGCGTTTTATCGTGTGCCAATAATGAATCCGCATCAAAAGTGCTGGTGGTGGGCGCAATGGGCAGTTCACCACGTAAATACGCAATAAGTTCAGTAATATGGTCTACGCCAATTACTTCCAGCCCGGAAATTAATGCAGCTTCATGCGCATTTGCTTTGGGTACAATGATACGCTTTTTATTAAGATTTTTTGCATCATAAGCGATCGCAAGGGCGCCCTTGATAAATCGAATGCCACCATCGAGCGAAAGCTCACCCAAAAATAAAGTCTCTTTTAAAAATTCCAAAGGAACATTAATAAATTCTGCGGCAGTTATGATTCCGATAGCAATGGGCAAATCAAAAAGTGTACCCTCTTTTTTTAAATCAGCAGGCGCTAAATTTACCGTGATCTTTTTGGTGGGCAGTTGAAAGCCACTATTTTTAAGCGCGGTTAAAATTCGCTTGCTGCTTTCTTTTACCGCAGTATCGGGCAAACCGACAATAAAAAAGTTAACCAAACCAAATGAAATATCTACTTCTACTTCGATCAAATGAGCATCAATGCCAATAGTGGTTGCAGAAAAAATTTTTGCATGCATGAAGCGAATAATCCAGAATGAAATATTTTGTAAATTATTAATAAGTATTCTAGATAATTATAGCATATGCGCAACTATTTTGGAATAGCGATTTTCCTGGCCAGTTTTCATATTTTTTTCTAAGCTAAAGCCTGCAGACTGATTTTCTTCATCTTGCGCTAAGGAAGTTTCATGGCATCTATTTCATTTGTTAGATATGTATTGTTAGTTGGATTTGCAGCCTTCAGCATTACTTGCCACGCCTGGCAAACGTTGGTTGGCGATACTAGTTCACGAACCGATCAAACTTTTTCTTTTGGAATCAAGTCGCATTATGCGCAACCAGCAAATCAGATCATGTTGGTGGGCGCTGAGCATGCTCAAGAGGGAAAAGAATATTCTTTGGCAAAAATTTCTCTTTACGATTATAAAATAACTTCTTGCGCTCCTGAGTTTGCGACGGTTAAAGGTATATTTGATCAGCCAAATCCGCTTTATAATGCCTGCATACCGTTTATTGCCTGTCCGAATTCCACTCAAGCAGTGGTATATAATCCTGCTTATAAATCAACATTATTTTTGACTAATCATTATGGATCTGAGGCAGAAGTTTTATCCGTTGAAATAAAAGATAACGAGGCAAATGAATGCCAACAAATTACAGGCTTAGAAACTAATGGTGAAAATGTTATTTTTGCAGCACTAATAACTCAAAATAATCAATGCGGCATCGCAATTGTTTCTTATTCAGAGAAAACGGAAAAAGTGGAGGTTTCTGATGAAGAATTAAAAAAAATGGAAAAAGAACTTACTGAATCTAAAAATGATGAAAAAACAGTGCGACGTCTTAAAAAAGGTCTTGAGATGGGCCAAGATGACAAGCCATATCGCAATGTTACCACAAAAAATTTTGTTCAAGAATCAATAATACTTTTACCTAAAAATATTAAAGAGATTACCAGCCTGTGTTGGCATGCGGCGGTTGGATGCTTGTATCTTGGCATTACGTATGATGCGCCGGTGAATAATCAAACGTGCGCCATTTTAGTAGGCTCATTGTCGACTGATAAAAAAAGTATAAAATTTGAATCATTTACCAATAGTTATCTTGATCTATTTCATGATGGAACCATTGATGCTATGTGCCCATTTAGTAGTTCTACCGGTGCGCTTGATTATCTGCTCATCAAAAATAGTAGTATGCCGAATCTTATTTATTCTCTTGCGGTGTGCAATCAAAGAGTTCTTTCCCAAAGAGAAGCATTTGAATTTCAAGGGAAATTGGCCGATAGCACTATAAAGCCTATTGATGTGTTTATATCAACACGAAATAAGTTTTTGGGTAGACAATTTATGAAACCATTGGTTGGCAACCCTGATATATCTTCTTTAATTGGATATCAGGTGGGATATAGTCAGATATGTGCCGGATCTATACAAGAAATCATGGTTCGAGGCGATGTGGTTTTTGCGGTAATTTTAGATGCGGTTAACGGATACTCCTCCGGTATTTATCAAAGCCAAGCATTATTTGATGATGTGGGTCGCATATCCGGATGGACATTTTGGCAAAAAACCCTTGAGTACGAAGGTGTTGATTTTGCGCTCATCAATAATGCGAAAGCAAATGTAATGATTTTTGCGCAAGATATTGAAGGAGAAAAAGGAACGCGTAATGTGCAGGTGAATACGTGGCAGGAAAAAGGAACTGATGAAATTGCGCAATTAATTGAAGTTGCACAAAAAGAATTTGTTGAGAGCAAGCAAGAAATTAAGAAAGTTATTGATTTTAGTATTTTAACCCCCGGCTTATTGAGCAAAAATCTTACGTTACTCATGAGTGATACAAAAATACTACTTGCCCAAATGCCTCATTTTGCATCAGTTGTCTTTGATCGTGATTCTTTTAAAGAGATTGGCACTCCTACGTGTGCACAGATTGGCATTAGCGATGATCAAGGTTGGCTCTTTATTGGCGGTACAAATGGACTAGCAAAAATGGTAGATGATAATCATGAGGGCTGGCAAATGCCTCATGGATTGCATCATATTAATCAATTTCAAGGAATGCAGTGCCAGTTGATGGGCAACTATACGATGGTAAGAAAACTTCTTTTTGATCAAGGCTCTTTATATGTGCTTACCGATACCCAATTTGATCGAATCGATTTGCGAACAAATCAAACGGTATGTCTTGCAACTACTACTAAGCTTTGCAATCAGCGTTATTCTATTTTTTATGATGCGATTGTAAGCGATAAATGTGCGCTGCTTGCAACAAGTGCTGGCCTGTATCGAGTAGGTAACACTAAAAATATAATGCGTGATGATGAACAGACTTTAAATTGGACATTGATAAAAGTGCCCGAAGCAACTGATTTACCTTTATTTTTAATGCCGGTGAGCGTGACGGGTAATCCTCATGATTGGGCAAAAGGCCCGGGGCAAATTTATATTATTACCGGTTCTTATACAAAAAAAGGAGCACATGTGCATCGATTTGCAGTGCAAGATGTGGCTAATCATGAAATTACTGATGTTACCATTGCTCCGGTTCCTGATTTGGTTTATAAAGATCGCATTGCCGATATTGGATCATTATTAACCTGTTCTGATTGTTTTTTAACTGATGGCCTATTTTATTTAGCACCATACAAACAAAAAAAATCAAAACCCATGTTACTTTATAATGGCCTGGCCAGAGCTCGTGGACCGATTACTCTTAATTTAGAAGTGGAAGATACCATTACTTGCATTACGCGCAATAGCATGCATGGCAATTGGCTCGTGGCAGGTTCATTTGGTTTAAAAACGAACATTTAATAATCTACTCAGGAATTAGTTTATGATACGCACTATAAAATCTTATCTATTTTTATCTCTCATCATAGGAACTTATTCCTATAGCATGAATCTTTTATTGCGCCCGTATGATACGCTTATTCGTCCTGAGATTTATCTTGATGCGGATTATCAACTTGCCATGTGGATGGAATCTGGTGTACGCCCGGCGCAAGGATTTAATGGTGACGCATTGCGTGTAAATCCTTTTGCAATTTGGAATGTGGATCAAAATGCGCTTGCCATGTTGCAAGGATTTGCCGATGAGAGCCCAATTACTCAACTACGAAATGCGCTTGATGCGCAAGATGATGGATTGCGTGGGCATCTCTTGTTTAATGGGGATTTGCAACTTGATTGGGGTGGCGCAATTGGCGCACGCTGGTATTTTTTGCCTCATGCGTGGTTTACTGCCTATTTACCATTTTATAAAACACGTTTGAGCAATGTTTGTTTTGTGGATCGCACTGCTGAAATTGCACCGGCAGATTTTCGCGTGCGTAACATGCTTACTGCGCCAATACGAGATATCATTGCTGAATTTGGGAACGGTCTTGATTTAAATGGATGGAAGCGTTCGGGCCCCGGCGATTTTAATTTGATGGTTGAATGGATGTTTCCGTTTGAGCAACAGCGCCCTCTTTTAAAATTGGTAGAAGTTAATGCACGGGTGGGATTCACTTTTCCCACCGGATTAAAAGCAGATGAAGATAAATTATTAGCATTCCCTTTTGGCTATGATGGCGCCATAGGCATTTTGTATGGCGGGGGCTTGAATGTGATGCTGGGCCATTGCTTTAAGATGGGATTTGATGTGCAATTATTACATTTATTTGGCAATACGCGAGAACGCCGTATAAAAACTGCCATAGATCAATCGGATATTTTACTTTTGGCAAAGGCACCTGCGTATAAAGACTATGGCCTCACACAACGATTTAATCTATTTGTGCAAGCATATCATGTATGGGGTGGATTATCTGCATTGGTTGGTTACCAATTCTTAAAACATGGTGAAGATCATTTGGCTTTAGATAGTTGCTTGTATTCAACCAATTTTGCCAATACTGCAGTGAGCTTAGATGAATGGATGGTGCACTCAGTGGAATTTAATTTGCATTATGATTTTATCCAGACTTGGTGCCAAAATACCTGCTGGGCACCGCAGCTCTCATTATTTTCGAGATTGCCGTTTAATGGAAAGCGATCAATCGCATTTACTACGGTGGGTTTGATGTTGGCAATTGATTTTTAAAAAAATAGGCGAGATGTTTCCCTCGCCTAAATTATTTGTTTTATATTTTTTAGCAAACCATCCCAGTTTCACGCGCGCGCGCTTTTGCTTCAAGCTCCATTATGCAACGCATTAATCGCTGTGCTTTAGTTTCAAGCAGCGCTTCTTGCTCTTCTAAATCAAGCAATGGCGTGTGGCACACAACAATATCTTCTTTAATCTTTTCAAAAGTAGCGATATCAATTTGCGCGCCGGCAATATCAAGGAAGGTGCAATACCGCTCAAGCAAGCTGATGCACAAGCTGTTTAGATCTTCTACATCTGTTACAATAGATTTTTGATATAAGTGGGACAATTGATCCGCTACTGCTTTGGTGGTGAGCCAGGTGCCAAACTGATCATCAGGGGTCCAGATTAATTTGCTCAGGCATTGCTCGAGGAATATCATCATCACGCGGCGCAATTCTGCCGCATCTTCAATTTGCTCGGCAAGATTCGATAAGAATGTTTCCGGGTTTGCTTTAAATTCAGGAAACTGCTCTTTAAATGCATGATATTGAATTTCAAAAATTACATCTTTTAAGCTGCCGAGCATACGATCAGTTTTAATTGCAAAATGAGGAGCTAGAATTTCTGGAAGTTCTTCCAAAAGATCAGAGAATGCATACACATTCACATAAGATGCTGCTTTTAATTTGTTAGCAAATAAACGGATCACGGCACGTACATATACGGCATCTTTGCCTGTTTTATTACCATTCTTAAGGAATTCAATCATATGGTGCAAATTATTGGGCAAGAAAGAATCCACATAGGATGGATGGTTAAAAATATCTTTGATAAAACTTTTGCTTCCAGTGATGGAAATGCTCCGAGCAAAAAACTCATAAGTGCCTGGAACATCAGCATTTGAGAACGGAAGTTGATAATCTTTTGCTTTTACACTATGACTAGTAAGTAAACTAGCAGTGATTATACTTAATATTAGTTTGGTATTCATAAATTCCTTTTGATAAAAAAGGTTTGCACATTGGCAATTTAAATAATTCAAGCATACTTGAGCTTCTGCGTCAAATGTGGCGCAAATAAAGGATTTTTGCAATGGCTTTATTTTCTTACCAGGCATTTTCAAAAGACGGGAAAAAGATTACCGGCACGGTAGATGCCCCCTCATTGCAAGCGGCAAAAGAGCAATTAAGTAAGCAAGGAATCTATCCGATTTCGGTTACCCCCAGTTCACTCGAAGCTGCCGTTCCTTGGTATAAGCGCATCTTTCAAAAGAAGATTACCATAAAAGATAAGATTCTTTTTACCAAACAGCTTGCTGTTTTATTAAAATCAGGAGTTCCTTTGCTTCAAGCATTAGAACTTCTTATTGAACAATTCGAAGGCAATCTTCGTTCTGTACTTGTTCAAATCAAAGACGAGGTAAAAGAAGGCACCTCATTTGCCGATGCGCTTAAAAGATATCCGAAAGTTTTTGATAATATCTATGTGCAATTAGTGCGCGCGGGTGAAGCAAGCGGTAAATTAGAAACTATTTTAGAACGGCTTACTGCTTTTATGGAGCGCCGTGCTGAAATAAGAAAACGGGTACGTTCTGCGCTTACCGGGCCTATTATTCAATTGATCATGGCAGTATTGGTTGTGAGTGCTATGATGATTTTTGTAGTGCCCACGATGGCAGAAAATTTTGCCGAAAGTGGCAAAGAATTGCCTACTCCTACTGCAATACTGTTAGGAATTTCAAATATTTTTACTCGGTATTATCTGGTAGTGATTATACTTTTAATAATTGCCATTATTGCATACCGCTATTGGAGATCCACGCCTGCCGGTGCGCGAACGATTGATCAGATTAAATTGAAATTGCCTATTATTGGATATTTTACGCGTACCAATGCCATTGTACAATTTTGCTACACGTTAGGCATGTTGCTTGAGGGAGGCGTAAATTTGGCTGAATCTTTGGATATTGTGGTAAATATTATAGATAATCGTGTACTTGCTGATGCATTGCGTGAAGCTCGTGATAAAATTATTAAGCAAGGTAAGATTGCGCAGTATTTAAAGCAAACGGGAATTTTCCCCCCTATTGCAACTTATTTGATTAGTACCGGTGAGCAAACAGGGCAATTAGATAAGATGCTTTTGACTGTTGCACAAAATTACGAGCAAGAGTTGAGCGAATATGCTGATAGTTTATCGGCACGAATTGGACCAATTTTATTAATTGTAATGGCGTTAATTGTAGGATTTATTGTAATAGCATTAATGTTACCCATGACACGCATGGGCGATACATTGGAAGGAATATAATTTATGGTTATAGCAAAAAATTCACGCAGTGGCTTTTCATTAATTGAGTTGCTTGTTGTGATTGCGATCATGGGAATTTTGGGTGCAGTTATTGTGCCTGCTTACACTGCCTATAGAAGACGTGCAGCACGCCAAGCAACGGTGAGCAGTATGCGTGTAATTACTTTCGCGCTTGAGCAATATAAAGAAGATATGGGCGAATACCCTGCTTCATTAAAAGATTTGATAAAAGCTCCGGCAGAAAATGCTGATCAATGGCAAGGGCCATACGTGAAAAGTAAAGATACCCCTAAAGATGGCTTTGGTAATCCTTTTGGCTATTCAGTAACCCAAGGCGGCGAGCGCCCGTATGAGCTTTATTCATATGGTGCAGGTGGTAAAGGTGCGCCGAAAAACGAGTGGATAGATGCGTGGAAACAATAGTGGCTTTACGCTTTTAGAAATTCTAGTAGTTCTGGCCATCATCGGCATATTAATGGCGGTGGTGGTCCCTAATTTTAGAAATATGCTCCCGGGCAGGGAGCGAAAGCTATTCATTGCAAAATTGAATGGGTTAATGCGCAATGCTTGGCAGCGTGCGCTTGCTGAACGCAAAATACAAAAAATTTCTTTCGATTTTGATAAGCGGCTCATTTGGCTCGAATCGGCAACGGGTGCGATTAAAGAAGGAAATCCCGAATTTGCCAAAGCAAAAGGTTCCTATGTTCCTACTACTTTAAAAATTCCGAAGGTGATTGAAGTTAAAAACTTTATCATTGAAGGATTTGATGAAATGGGAAGATATGGCGCCGGAAGAAAAACAACAGAAAGTTGGTTTTATATTATTCCTGATGGCATGGCGCAGACGGTTACTATCAATTTTCTTGATACCAGTAATCTAAATGCTGCAGGCAAGCCGCGGCAATTTGGTTTGGTGCTTAACCCTTTTAATGCGCAGTTTAAATTGTATGATTCGTTTCAGAAGTAATCCCGGCTTTACTCTCATTGAAGTTCTCTTGGCACTTGCTATCATTGGCATGGTGCTTACCCCTATTTTTATGATTCAACAAATGGTGTTGCGCAGAAGCTCTTCCAGTGCACAATTATTTTCGCGTCTTATTCAAGCCAAAGATTTTTTAATTGATCAGCAGTTTGAGAATATGCAAGAAACTAAAGAAGTAACTGCGGAGAAAAAAATTACTAATCCTATTACCGCGCTTAATTTAAATTCAAGGAAAGTTCCGGAAAATTCTGCACTTAAAAAATTCAAACATATTATGATCGATTCGGTTACCATGCAATGGACTGAGCAGAATAAAAAGCGACAAGAAAAGTTGGTTACCTTTAGCTTTAAGCCTGAGGAACAAAAACCATGAATACAAAAGGTTTTTCGCTTATAGAGTTATTGGTAGCAACTATGATAGCCTCCATTTTAGGCACCCTTCTTTTTAGTGCTTTTTATCAAATAAATAAATTTGTACCTGCTATTGATAATAGAACGAATATCATAGAAAAAGCAGCATTGGTAAACGCACAATTAGAAAAAGATTTTGCTGGGATCATTGTGCCCAATGAATTTTACGATCGGTCCAGCCTTCGTCAAGAGGCTTCCGACTCCGCCAAGGCTACGACGGACAGGTCGGCGGATAAGGACGAAAAAGCAAAACAAGAAAAGGAAGCTCAGCCAAAGGCTGATAAAAAGAAACCGCTTGAAAAGATTTTTTACAGCGTAAATAAAAGTGGCATGCTTGATAAATTAAGTTTTTTAACCACTAGCTCATTGCAGGTATATTGGGGACCAAAATCAGGCAGCGCCAAACCGCGCATAGTGCGTGTAATGTACTCTTTAAAAGAAAATCCTGCGAGCAAGGAAGGTAAAAAATCATACTCATTAATCAGAAAAGAATCACCAAAACTTGAGTTTGAAGAAATAGATAAAAGTTTAGAATATGTGTTGGCCGACAATATTAGATCTTTAACCATGGATTATACCGCGGTGATGATTGAGCCGGAAAAAAAGCAGTCGCCAAATCAAGCGCAAAAAACCACTCAGTCGGCAAGGCCTGAGCTAGAAATAAAACAACTGAGTGAATGGCAAGAGAATGTTTCACAGGGTGAAGCGAAAGATCAAAATCAAAAGCAGATGCCGCTCACGCCTCAAGTGATTTCAATGGATATAAGTTTTTGGGATGTTGCAAAAAGAAGAAGTTACCCGTTTGTGTTTACCTATAAAATACCCGGGGAATTTGCGCTGAAAAAAGTGACTGAGGATTATGCAGAAAAAATGCTGGGCACACTCAAAGAAATGTTTGGGCATGTGAGCCCGCAATCACAAAATAAACCAACTCAAATGGCGCAAAGACAACAATCACCATTTACTTTTGGACAAAGACGGCGATGAATATAAAACATGCTCAATCAGGATATATCCTTGCTATTACCCTTGCGTTTATTTCAATGCTTATGTTTTTGGGAGCATACGTAGCACATAAGGGGCTTGTGTTTAGTTCGTATTCTCGCACCATGATTAATCGTGAAAAAGCAACCCAATTGGCTTATGGGGGAATTCAGCTTGCCATGAGCCAAATTGCAGGAGAGATTGCCCAGCCTGCGCCAAAGGCTACGGCGGGCACGGAAAAAGAGCCAGCACAAAATGGAAAAGATCAACCATCAAGCGAAGGCAAGCAATTATTAAAACAATTATTACCCGTCTTTAACAAAGTTCAAACATTTACTCTTAAACAACCTATTGAAGGTATTAATGGTACCATTTCCCTGCTCATTGGATCTGAAGAAGGTAAAATTAATATTAATGCCCTTTATGATTTTGATAAGCACAAATTTGTAGGCGAAGGTAATGCACAAAATGATATGAAAAAAACGTTGCAAGAGGTATTCAATGCGCTCAAGGAGCGCACCGGTGCTGATCTATTTTCAGAACTAGAAAAATATTTAAAGGAAAGAAAATATCCTATTAATGATATTACTGAACTGCTCACCATTAAAGGTTTTGAGCAGTTTAGAGATTCAGTATTTGTTGATCCAATGGTTATAAAAGATGAGAAAAAGCCTAAAATTTATTTATCTGATCTTTTTACCGTTTCATCACCCCGTGCTCAAATTGAGCCGTGGTTATTATCCGATAGCCTGTTGGCTCTTTTAAATCTTAAACGTGATATAGAAAAATCTACCGATGAACTTTTAAAAAATTACAAAGACCGAAGCGATTGGAAAAATGACTGGGACAAAATATTCAAGCCGCTTTATAATATTGAGTATGCTGCATTGCCCAAAGGAATTGCATCTTTGCTTAATCCTACCTTTGCGCCGCGGATCTTTAGCGTACTTTCTACGGGGACAGTTGGTGGTGTTTCAGTGCGATTACTTGCGATTGTGGAACGCAGCAAAGCAGCCGAAGGTATGGCAAAAGTAATAATCAGAAAAGTTACGGTGATCTAAAAAACACAACACATTTACGATTGTTGATCTGATAATGATTGAGATTGCAAGTCCTGTAGTGCACATGAAATACCCAATACACCTACACCTAATGCAAAGATAATCACTAAAGCAAGCGGTTTATTATGCCACAGAATTGATATATCTTGCGCAAGAAGAGTTCTAATGGATCTAGAGCCGGAGTAATCTGGATTAGCCAATCTTCGTTGTGCCATTTTGGTGATATTATATAAAATGATGCCCGCACTTACTGTGCTTGCTGATCCAACAAGGAATTTTAAAGATGTGTTTACTTTATTTTTGGGAGCGGCTTGAAAAAAAGTTGGGATTGTCAGCAATAATCCCAACTTTAGTGTAAAATATCTATTCATTAGTTATTAGATTCTTCGTTGATTGATTGTAAATCATTTTTAGCGCTGTTAAATGAAAGTAGGGCTAGGCCGAAGCTAGAGGTGCCAAGTACAGCCAAACAAGTACACATTAAAGGCCATGCGTTAAAAGAATATTTTTCTTGCCATGTTGTTCCATCATTTTTCAAAATATTAAACTTTACTTCGGTTTCAATTGTTTTAAAGCCATGTTCTGGGTTAACTGTGGCAATTATTGAATAACCTACTAATGCTGTTCCAGCAAGAGCAAATGCTAAACCTGCACCACTTTTTAAAAGGGCTGATGTCAGCTTGCTCACATCTCCAATAATAGATTTATATAACGTTTTTTGTTTAGGCGCCGGCGTTTCTGAGGCAACAATTAAAAGAGGATTTAGAAAAAGTAGAAGGGATACTGTAAATCCGATGAATTTCATTGAATGCTGCTTCAGGAAGAAAATTAATAATACTAAGTGGTGGTCATTATAAAGATTTATTTTAAAAAAGCTATGCAATAGGAGTAGTTCTCAACTGTTTTTGTGCCAAATAATGGAGCAATGAAATTTTATAATAATATGCCATTAATGCGGCTATGGGAGTAACATCGGGAATTTCTGTTTCTTGAGTACAGGTACGTGCAGCACTTACCTGTTCCAATTGATATTGTGCTGCCCATGTGTGGAATGCGTTTTTTAGATAAGAAATGCGAGCCAATCGCTCGGCAACTTTTGCAAATGGGCTGGTATTTAAAAAAATAATATATTTTAGATGTGTATATTCGATCCAGGCAAAAGTATTTTGATACCATGCCAGCTGCTGTTCTTCCTCTTCAATTATTCTCATAAAGCTGCCCAGCGGTCTTACAATATCGGTTACTGCCGCCGGATCGGTATAGCGCCGTTGAATCTCTTGCAGCAATTCTTTGGCAAATTGCGGTTGAGGTATGGCGAGCAATTGCTCAAGAGTTAGGTCTTGGCGCCAAGATGACCAAAGATCTTTTTGTGCTAAATAGTGGTTGCCTGATGCAATTACATAGCAACAATAGCCATATCCGCTTGCAAGTACTCCCAAAAGGAATGTCCATTTATTTTCATTGAAAATTGAACCGGTATTATCGCCTAAACGTTGTATCAATGTTTTATTAGTATGTGGATCTATCCAAACTGAAGAGAGCTTATCAAGCAAGGGACTATCGCTGGCAACGATTGGTGTTTGGGGCTTAGTGATGGTTTGGCTATTAGTTGCGCGCGCCTCTTGGATATTGTTGAGATTAACGGTGAAATTGAGAGTTGATCCATGGGGAATCGGAATGGTATTTGTTTGGGCATGTAATATGGAAAAATAGGTGATTAATATGAGTACATGAATAATCATATTCATCCTTTTGTCATGATTTTTTTTACAAATTCAATGATTTGATAGGTTATTGCTGAGCCTGCTGCAGTTGCCACGCCACTTACGAAACCATTTTTAATACGATTGAAGAGTGATTCTTGGGGAAATGGCTCATTTTTGTGTATGTGCTCAAAGCGTACTTGTTGTGTAGGAGAAATAGTTGATGCATTGCTTGGAGGAGCTTCTTGAGAGTTGCCCATATTAAAACTGACATTGATTCCAGATGGTACTTGATCTTTTTGGTTTATATTCTCTTGAGCAGATTTAAAATGTGCCATGGCCATGGTGCCAAATAAAAGTGTGCAACTTAAATACATTATCTTCATATCCTATTCCCTAGTTTTGGTTAACTTTAGCATAGGAAATAAATCGTATTCAATATTTTGCAACTGTTGCGTAATCGGCATGCAATATGATACTACTACGCTTAGTTATAATCTTTTTACAAAAAGGATATGTATGGTTGCATTAAATATACCTTCAATTGGCGGATTAATTTTACTTTTATTGATTGCTTATCTTTTATTAGCAGCACCGGTTGGCAATACCCGCAGTTTATTGGTTACCTTGATCAATGTGATATTGGTTGCTTTAGTTGCTTATTTATTATTGGGCTGGTTTGGCTTAATTTAAAACAAAAATCAAAACCGTTCGTCTCGAGTATCCATTCGAAAACGAACGGTTTGCTTAAGTGCTCTCATATCCAAATAAGGAGCAGAAAATGTTACCGATTCTTGGAAATTTTCTTATAACTGAATGGATTTGGAGTATTACCACCGCTTCTTTATATATCCCCATTAATATTTTGCTTTTATTTTTACTCTTAAAATTATGGGATAATCTTGGCTGGGTGCGCGCATTGTCTTTAAGTATCTTTCTTACCATAGGCTCATTTTTGTTATTTTTTTCCACGATTTATTATGCGGGCATTAAATTATTGGGTATACAGTTTGTGCTCCCGGAAGATACCTATAGCGGCAGTTACAATATTTTAAACAGCAGTCTCGTGCTTGCAGGCATTTATAGTGCTTTTCAAGTGTTGTTGCTCTTTGTTATCGATAAATTCACCTCAATACGATTTTGGACTGCTTTTTTATGCGTGATCACGTCAAATATTTTAGCGGCATTTTTAGTGTATAAATTAACGTTTAATCTCTCATAGTGTCCCGAGGGCATGATATGAATCAAATATGGCCACCACAGGATCAATCTTTTTGGTATTTGCAAAGGGATGCAGTGCAACCATTACACAAGGATGCCAAAACGGAAGTGGTGGTAATAGGGGGTGGTATGGCCGGCTTGAGTGCTGCGCAATCATTTGCGGCTGCCGGCAAGCAGGTGATACTTCTTGAACAGTATTATTGTGGTGCAGGAGCAAGCGGAAAAAGCTCTGGATTTATTACTCCCAATGCGGAATTATCATTGCATGATTTTGATCTTCGGTATGGTAAAGATGTGGCAAAAAAAATTTGGGATATGATTACCGGTGGTGTAGAAAAAATTCGAAGCAATATTCTCACTTATCAATTGGATTGTGATTATCAACCGCAAGATACGATTGTGGTAGCAAGCGATCATAAATCACTTCAAACATTGAAAGATGAAAATAAGGATCTTGAGCAACTGGGATATAAAAGTGCATATTATGATGAGAATATTATAAAAAAATATATAAGTTCATCAGGCTATTTTGGCGGTGTGCGTTATGAAGATACCTTTGGGGTAGATGGATATAAATACTGCCAAGAGATGAAGCGCGTTTTACAACAACAAGGTGTTGCAGTGTATGAAGAAACGCCTGTGATTGAAGTGAAAGATAAAGAAGTAAAAACGGCACA
Organism: Candidatus Babeliales bacterium; assembly: GCA_045863215.1. Classification (GTDB taxonomy): domain Bacteria; phylum Babelota; class Babeliae; order Babelales; family Vermiphilaceae; genus BTUB01. The sequence goes on from BTUB01000004.1 coordinate 25,005, forward strand.
TGGTACGGTGACTGCCGATCATATTATTGTGTGTGTAGATAAATTCTTGCCTGAATTGGGATTGCTTGCTAAGCAAATATATCATGCACAAACGTTTTTAATGGTATCTCAAGTATTGCCTACGCAAATCATTAAAAGCATTTTTCCTGAAAATAATTATATGGTGTGGGATACTGAGTTTATTTACAACTACTTTAGAATAACGGGCCAAGGAAGATTGTTGCTTGGTGGCGGAAGTGTGTTTAATACATTTGATAAAAATGAATCGTATCATAATCAATATATGTATCGAAAACTTACTAACTACTTTGCAAAAAAATTCCCTACTCTTTCTATTCAATTTGAGCAATATTGGCCCGGGCTCATTGGATTAAGTAAAGATATTGGGCCTATTGCGGGAGCTGATAAAGAGAGAAAGTCTATTTATTATATTAGTGCTGCAGCGGGATTGCCCATTGCAGTGGGAATGGGCATCTATTCAGCAGAACACATTTTGCAGGGGCGCAGCGATTTGGATCACTGTTTATCGCCCTACCGTTCTTATTTCATCGGAAATGGATTACAAACTATTTTAGGAAAAAAAATTTCTTTTGCCTTATCTAACTTAAAAGCGCACTATTTTCCATAAAAAGATACGGGGGAGAATGGGAAGATATTTACTCATGTTGGCAATTTCTACCTTTGCCCTTGGCATGGATATACCACCAAAATTAGGTGTAGTAGGATCGCCTCGTGTTCAACGCATACAAGGATCACCAAGAACGGCTGCTTCGCCGCGACAACCTAAAAAGGATCGTGTTTCATCTTTGGCCTGCTTAGCGGCGCGATGTTTGGCGCATGAATCTGATCTATTAAAATATGGTGCAGCGGATTTAATCACTCCTAAGGATCAAACATGCGTAAAAGAAGTAATTATAAGAGAACTCATCAAGCCTCATATTTTCCCACTTACTATTAGTGCCAGTCAAAATAAAGAAAGTGTTCATCATAATGGGGTTTGTGGGCTTGATTTTTTATGTGAAAAAAATCAAGTGATTTCAGGAGCGTGTGATGGAAGGATTGTGTTTTGCGATAAGAATAATCTTGCCACCGGTAAAGCGTATGAATTTGACCCATTAGCAGTAAGCACTCTTCATGTTTTGCAAAGTGAACCGTTTGAAATTTTTATTGGTTCGTTTAATGGAAACCTATACCGAATGAATTATGCGCTCAAAAAGTTGGAATCTTTTAAAAAAGCACATGATCTTTCAATTAATAAAATTTGTGTGGGAAATACAGTATTAGCCTCGTGCTCCAATGATAAAACAGTAAAAATTTGGGAAAAGAGCACCGGTAATCAATTGGCTCTTTTAAAAGAATTTTTAGGGGCAGTGCGAGGTATCGAATTATTTGAAGATGACCAATTTCTTATTTCAGGATCTTCCGATGGAAAGCTTAAAATGTGGAATGTTGAAACGCAAAAAGTAGTAAAAGAATATCTTTATCCGGGCAATGTGCGTATTTGGGGATTAGGTGTTATGAACAAGAATAACCGCATAATTGCCGGATTTAATAACGGCAGAATATCATTGATGGATAAAATAACATTGCAAGAAATGGGGCAATGGTATGGCCATGGTCATACCATCTATTGTCTATCTTGCGACTCGGATGAAAAATATTTTGCTACCGGATCATGGGATAATAAGGCGCGTTTGTGGGATGTTCGTATGCGTGGATGTGCTGCCACATTCGTGGGGCATACTGATTGGGTGCAACAAATAAAATGCATCGGCAATGAGATAATTACCGGTGCGCGTGATAATATGTTGCGCTTGTGGGATATTCGTACTATTAAAGAAATAGATGCTCAAGCACTTCCTCAAGTAGTGGCATTTGCAACAAAATTAAAAAATAAGCCGATGTTCAAAGAAAATCATGAGCGTGAAGCACTTCTTGATGAACTTACCAAGAAATCGTAATCGGTTTTTTAGGAGTAATATCAGCAGGAATTTTGCGATGTTGCTCAAATCCTAAATCAATAATAAGATCGATAAAATCCATGGGTTTAATCCCTACTTCTGCAGCTTGGTGAAAAATACATGTGGCAGGTGTCATGCCGGGTAAACTGTTAATTTCCAGGGTGATTACCCGTTCAGTTCCCGTTGGGCTTTGTTGTGCATTTTGGTAAAAGCAATCTATACGTGCATACCCTTTTGCATCGACAGCTTTATATACCTGCTCCATGGTGCGTTGAACGAGTGCCAAAGTAGATGCCGGAAGTGGTGCGGGAGTTTGATTTTCTCCGGCACCCGGCAAGAATTTTTCTTCAATTGAAAGAATATCAGCCGTACAGACTGCTTGCGAAGGTGGCAGTGCGCGCGGGTTATCATTACCTACTACACCAACAGTTAATTCCATGCCTGCAATACACTCTTCAATCAATGCATACTCTTTACCTTGATCAAAAATAGTTTGAATAGCATGTATTAAATCAGTTTCATTTTTTGCTTTTTTAACCATTACGCTGCATCCATCATCATGCGGCTTTACAATCATTGCAAATGCAATCTGTTGTTTAATGGTTTCGATCATATTCTTTTGCTTTTCATTCCACTCATTTTTAGAGATCAAAATACTATGGGGCACATCAAATCCATGTGCCTTTAAAAATTGATTAGTTTTATATTTATCCATGCACAATGCGCTCGTAAGTACTGATGAACCGTTATATGGAATGCCAAGCATTTCAAGCGCGCCCTGCACTGCGCCATTTTCTCCCGGCCCGCCATGCAAACCAATGAAAATAAAATCAACTAATTGTGATAAATCATGCCATGCAATTTTGGTAGCCAGATCAAGTGATTGGGTAATTTCATAGGTAGAATTTAATACTAATTGCGGTGCGCTTAAAGGAAACAATTCCATAGTTTGATTTACAAAAAGCGGGATTGCTTCATATTTATGGGGTGATAATTTGTACGTGATATTTCTGCCTGATTCTAAAGAAATTTCACGTTCATTGGATGGGCCGCCCATTAAAACACCCACTCGAATTTTTGAACTAGTATTCATAATTGTTTCTTTTTGTTCTCGAGCGATTAACGTATCGAGCATTTGATATGATTGTAATTCTGTTTCAATAAGATGATTAATAATATGTGTATGATTCATATTTGCATAGGCCGCTTCGCGAAATAGAAAGCTACTGGGTGCTGCACCGGAAAATGAGTTTGGATCGATGATTACAATGGTGCCATCATCTTTTAAAAAGCCATCAATGCGTGCCATATTGTGCAATTGCAGCACGTACATTACTTTTATGCATGTTTGTTGAATGTGCTCAAGTAAAGAAGCTGAGCAGCGCGCGGGAGTAAATTCGGTTGCTTTCCCCGGCATATATTTTTGTTCATAATCAAATAATTGCAATTTACGGTCAGCTACAATTTCAGTGGGGGCAAGCGCAAGAATTTGATTCATTTTATAATCGGTAATGGTGATACAGGTAAACTCCATGCCTTCTATTTTTTCTTCGATTAAAACTGATTGTGCATGATGAGGATCTATGAATGCTGCTTTGTGTAATGCCGCTTCTAAATCTTTTGGATTATGTACCATACTCACGCCTAAACTGGAGCCTTCTTTATACGGTTTGACTATAACCGGAAATGAAATATTTTTTTGTTGTAATTCATCAAGAATGCGTTGAGTATAATTTGGGTAATTAATAATCTGTTCTGGTTTTACCACCACATCAATAGGAGTTGGTATATCATGCATTTTTAAAAATTTTTTTTGCATGATTTTATCCATACTGAGTGCGCTGCCAAAAGTTTTTGAACCCATATAAGGAATATTAAGCACTTCAAGCATTCCTTGTATAGTGCCATCCTCAGCGAATTTTCCATGCATTGCGATATACATAAAATCAATTCGTTGCTTTAGATCATCCCACTTAATTTCTTGTGCTTCAGTGGCAAGCCTATGAAAAAAATCAGAAATTTTTCCGCGATGTAAAAAATGCCATGGTAAAATATATATTTTATTGGCTTCTGTTTGAAAAAGAGGAAGAATATCATAACGCATTGAATCTAAATGATCACAAATAGTACGTCCTGAATTAAATGAAACTTCTTTTTCTATGGATTTTCCGCCCATTAAAACGCCAACGCGCAATTTTGTCATGATTCTTGATTCTTTTTAAAGTAAAA
>BTUB01000005.1:0-26930 GCA_045863215.1 Candidatus Babeliales bacterium
AAATACATGATTGCATATTGAGCTTGAGCCTGAGTTGCGATGCGCGCCTGCTCAATGGGATTTCCTTCAAAAATTACCCCGGTGGGAATAGAAGGAGAAAGCTTGTGAAACTCGCGAATACGATTATGGTCAAATGAGGCCACTATAAAATTCTTAGGATCCCACTTTTTTTCTTTTATATAATGATTAAGCAATTGCGCGACTGCTTTTTGGGTACCCGGGGCTTTGAGTTCAATATTAAGAATTGCCTTTTGATCCACCAAATCCATTACCTCAGAAAGTAGCGGAATATATTCTCCTTTTCCCACATTACATTTTCGCAATTCTTGAGTGGTGAGTTCTTTTACTTTTTTTTTGTCAGATGTATTTTCATCATGAAATACTATTACATCGCCGCTTTTACTCAGATGTACATCAAGCTCAATCATGCGCGCTCCCATATCAACTGCTTTTTTAAATGCACGTAAGGTATTTTCAGGTTCATAGCCACTGGCGCCTCGATGTGCCACTATCATAGGTTCTTTGGGATACAAAAAGTTTGCCATAAAAATTAATATTATAATGATACTTTTTTTCATACTACCTACTCATTCAAATTTTAATACGGATTTAGTGTAGGTAATTGCTGCCTGAGATTGCTAGATATTAAAAATATTTTTAGTTTGAAGAATTTTTGTTCGCTGTTTATGATGAACTAAAAACTATAACAGAGAGGAACATGAATGAAAACTAACTTACTTATTGGTGCAACTTTATTTTTTATCTTGCCTGTTTCTTTAGAAGCGATGGATGAACCTGAATCGTGGAACTGTGAATTTTTTTCATTTGCAAGTGAATTATTAAAAGAAATGGTAATTTCAATTCGTTTTAGATGTAATGAGGCATCTGCAGCAGATCAGCTATTTACCGCGATTCGAAATAATAATGTAACCCATATGGTAACTATACTGCAAGATCATCCTCAATTGCTTGATGTTGCTCAAGATTCTGATGGGATAACTCCTTTACTTGCTGCAACAATTCTCGGAAATGATACTATGGTTGCGCAAATTCTTAATCGGCAACCCAAGGTGGATCGCTGCACACATCAAGGCTTTAGTATGATTCCGGCCAAGGATGGAACAGCATGGCTACCCTTGGCAGGTGTTACTCCGTTAATGGTTGCAGCTAAGTTTAATCGAGTAAATATTGCCAAGCAATTATTGAGTGCTAAAGCAAATAAAGAATTAACTGATTTTAGTAATCCGCCAAAAAATGCATTGGCACATGCAAAAGAATCTGGAAATATTGAGATGGTGAATCTTTTACAATAATTAGGCTTTCCGCACGAGTTCCCAAATCACTTCAAAATCGCAATTTCTGCAGGGAGGAAATTTTTTGCCTTTAACCAGTGGAATCTCATGTTGCTTTACCGATAAACAATTGCAATTAGTTTTGATACGATATACTCCTGATTCCGGACACACTTGTCCAATGTTAAAAGTTTTTTTATCATTTTTAGACATTGAGGATCTCCTTTTATTTTTGACAGATTAGACAAAAAAAACTCCATCGTTGTCTTTTGCCGGTTTTTTTTCTGGCTATCAAATGCCCTTTAGGACATTCTTTTTTATGATAAACAGTCCAGTGTTTGCGTAATTCAAAATCTTTACGTTGATCTAAAAACTGTTGTGAATAAAGACGTGTATTGCATGCAATTTCTATTAATTTTTTTAAAGAAAGTTGTTTTATTTTTTTTTGAGGAAGTACTCGTGATAAATAGAGTGCTTCATTTTTAATGATATTTCCTACTCCTGCATATATTTCTTGGTTAAGAAGAATATCGTCAATCCTTTCACTTGAATGCTGTTTCATGTTTGCAATAACTTGGGCAATATTCCATTGAGAATTCATAATATCATATTCAAAGGCAAGCTTCTTTTTTAGATTCGAATCAATATATGCTTTTGCCGAACAATTATATAAATACAAGGTATGTTTTTTTGTGATCAATGCGATGCGAGGCATCATTCCAGTTCGTTGCTCACCGATGCGATAGCTTCCATACATTAAAAAATGTATTACTAATGCATAATTGTCTGTTTGGATAATGAGCCGTTTGCCATATCCATAGATCTCTTTGATTGTCTGCTGGATAAAAGCTTCTTTTTCAAAATGTGCATTACCAAAAGCTTGAATAACTTTTTGATCACAAAAAGGTTGCAGCTCTTGCGCAAGCAAATAGATTGAAGGGCCTTCCATAGGTTTACCTGCTGCAAGAGAGCAATTATCATTATGCTCTCTTGCAGCACAATTTTATTTTTGTAATTCGAGCTTTCTAAATGTTTCTTGTGCGCGTTTACGCTCTCGCTCTTCATGTTTTGCGAGCTTTGGATCAATTTTATTAATTGAAGGATTTGCTTCAATTTTTTTTGCAAGAGCATTGAGCTCTGCATTGCCTTGTTCTACTTTTTCTAAAGAATTATTCCAGAATCGATGATTAGAGCCGAGTGAGGTTTTAACTTCTTCAGCTTCTTTTTTTACTTCATGGGCTTCTGATGAACCGGGAACACTGAGCACTGCAATTACTTTTGCTTCACCTTCATGCTCTTTACTCCAGAATGCTATCTCTTCATTTTTGCTCAGTTTTTTACCTTCAGCTTTTTTTATTGCATAATCTGTCTCAAGATCCATGTGATCAAGTAAATCTAAATTGATTGTTTTATTGGGATATTCATTGGTTTGTTTTTTAAGATAGCTTCTTACTTTTGCCTGATATTCTTTAATTTGTTTAGCTAATAATAAAAATGCTGAAACTGAATTCACATCAGGATTTTTAATTTTAGTCATTTTTTTGAATTTTGCTGCTAAAGCCAACCCTTCTTTTTTAAATTCCGGATCATTGGTAAAATCCGCAGCAAATTCTGCATGTTCTACCATTTGTCCTGCCCAAAAAGTGATATCATCAACGACTTGTGCGTCTATTTTAGGTTGTAATGATGCAATACTTCTGGCATCAACTATGAATCCCTTAAAAAGTAATAAAAAAGCCATGTATTTAATGTAATAGTGCATATTAATCCCCTTTATTTATTTTGGTACTTATTTAGTTGTAACGTATTTGAAATAAATCAAACAAGGTTTTAACGCAATTGGAGTAATCATGAAGGCGCCATAATAAAAGATGTAGGTGATATTAGATTGGAAGAAGTTACTGATCCGGTAATTAAGGATCAAACAAATGCAATAGTAAAACTTACTTTGACTACTATCCGTTGAAGATATAAGAGTCTCAGCGTAATTCCTACACTATTTTTTAAGATTAAATTGTCTGATAATTCAGTGATAGTGTAAAAACAATAAGCTTTAACTTCAAAAAAGGGTGCCATTAAAAGGCACCCTTAATAAGATTAGAATTGAGCTTTATTCAGTTTCTTCTGATTCACTCTCGTGTGTTTCTTCAATTTCAATTCCCATTTGAATAGCCTGAGCTTCCGCTTGTGCTTCAGCTTTTTCATGCCATTTGTCTTCCAATGCTTTCCATTCAAGGTGCTGTTTTTTCTTAAGCTCTTTCATGTGCTCGATTGAATTGGATAGATAAGATTGTATGTCTTCATCTTTACCTAGTTGTGTAAGTAACTTCTTTTTAAGATCCATCTTTTCTTTTAAATGTTTTTTCAAAATGTCATATTTATCAGCATGAAGGGCTTTTTCATAATCATACCACTTCAATTTGTAATCAGTTGCTTTATCAAGATGTTCCAAAGCCAAATTTGCCAATTCCTGGGTAGTTTTTTCTTGTGGAATTATTTCAATTTGATCGGTATTCACTGCGTGAAGTGAAAATGTTACTATTATAGGTAAAACATATACAATTTTCTTCATAAAAACCTCCTTAAAAATTATAAGCTAAAGCTGATCATTATGCTTCAGTATATTTAGCATAGCAAATATATGCTCTGAAAAGCTATAGATCGCATTTTTCTCTATAAAACCATTAATTTGACAGTTTGGCAGTTTTTGCAATAATTATATATGGTATTTCTCCCATTTATATTTTAGGGTTGCATCAGTGAAAATTTCTTATTCTATCCTGTTATTCTCTTTTTGTCCCCTCGCGGGTATGAGTACTCCTACCAAAAAAGTCCTCTTGAGCCCATCTAATAGTCCGGTGGTTATTACGCCAACCAGTAGAAAAGTACGTGTGGATATGTTGAAAGCAATATCAAAAGCCATTGAAGGCCAAGACACAGATGAAAATGTAGATCCTGAATTACTGGATTCTGAAGTTGCCAAAGCATCACCTCAGTCTTTTTTAAACATCGCGCGTAAGAGTTATGCCGACTTTTTTGCGCAAGAATTTGAGGATCACGGAGTATCGCTCGCTTTAGTGAAGGAACAGATAAGCCCTACGCGAGCAAGCATAAAAGATGTAGCGAAAGCAACTGATGGATTATGCTCACCGGCTTCAACTCCTATAAAAAAAGCGGGAGAGGAAATTGCTCGAAGATTGGGTCAAACATTAGAATTTAGAAGGGCTAATACAGGGATTGAAGCATACTTAAATGATAATCAGGTGGTAATAGATGAAGAGGTGTTAAAGCATATTGCTTCAAGTCCGGAAAGTCTTAAAGTAATTGCGGGCCATGAAGCAGGGCACAAAATAGGCGATGATCAAGTTGAAAGGAAGGCTTATACCAAAGCATTTGAAAAAGTTGCTTTAACTAAAGAATTGGAAGAAATTAAAAAAAGAAAATGGCGCTCTCAGGAAACGTTTGCAGATCTTACCCCGGCGCTTCAAAGCCCCACATTAGCCAAAGCGTGTAAAAGAGTAATAGACAGAGTTATAGCCCAAAATAGGGAAGCATCTGAAGAATATCCGACCAATTCTGAGAGACGCGATTTGGCTGTTGCAGCTAGTGCATTTCACGAGCAGCATGCAAAAGAGAAACAAAGAAAAATAAGACGGAGCTTACTTAAAGAATTAGAAGAGGCAGGCCAATAGGCCCCTCTTTTTAGGGATTTTGACTGGTAAAACCCTCATTTGCCTGTTTTTATTCTTTACACGCAGCTCTTTTTAAGCGATACTGAATATCTACTATTGTTAATGAATACAGTCATTAAAGGACTTTCCATGAAAAAAAATAGACACCCAGAAAATCATGAAATTACTGTGCGCTGTGCGTGTGGCAATGCGTTTGGAACCACTTCTACCGCTTCTGAGCTTAACGTCACTATTTGCTCAAACTGCCATCCATTCTATACTGGCGCTCAAAAATTCTTGGATACTGCTGGCCGTATTGAAAAATTCAATAAACGCTTTAAAAAAGGCGTGGCCAAAGCATAAAGGATACCACCATGGCAATAGCCTGGGATTCTTTACAAAAACGATATGATGAGCTTTCAAATTTGCTCTCTAATCCAGATTTAGAGAGCAATAAACGCATTTCTTTTCAAAAAGAGTTTTCACACCTTTCTTCAGTACTTGAAAAACATCATGAAATTTCTGATGTTGAGCAAAAAATTGCACAAGCTCAAAAAGATACAACTCAAGTTTCTGATCCAGAATTATCCCAAATGTTTGCTGATGAAATTAATGAGTTACAGTTGCAACTCATTAAACGTAAACAAGAGCTCGATGATATTCTCTTTCCTGCGGATGAGCGCAATGATCGCTCAGTGTATCTAGAAATTAGAGCAGGCGCTGGAGGCCAAGAAGCAGCGCTTTTTGTGGCTGATTTGCAAAAAATGTATACGTTATATGCCCAAAAAATGAATTGGCGCGTTTCAGTAGAAAGCGTGAGTCCCACAGATCTGGGCGGTTATCGCGAGATTGTGCTTCACATTCAAGGTAAAGGGGTCTACGGCCATTTACGCTATGAATCAGGAGTGCATCGCGTGCAACGGGTGCCCGCAACTGAAACCCAAGGCCGTGTGCATACTTCAACAGTTACCGTTGCAGTACTTCCTGAAGCTGAGGAAGTTGATGTTACTATTAATCCTGCCGATTTGCGTATTGATGTATACCGCTCCAGTGGTGCAGGTGGCCAGCATGTAAATACCACCGATTCTGCAGTTCGTATTACGCATATTCCATCTGGAGTGGTGGTTGCGTGCCAAGAAGAACGATCACAGCATAAAAATAAAGCCAAAGCGATGAAACTGCTTCAATCCCGTTTGCTTGCTGCTCAGATGGAAAAAGCCGAAGAGCAAATGCGCAAGCAGCGCAAGGAGCAGGTGGGAACCGGAGAACGTGCTGAAAAGGTGCGTACCTATAATTTCCCCCAAAATCGCGTTACCGATCACCAAGTAGATCTTACTCTAAAAAAACTAGACATGGTGATGGAAGGTGATCTTGATGAGATTATTGATGCCCTTATGGCAAAAGAGCGTGAAGAACGCAAAAAAAATCCTGCACTCATAAATCAGATTTAATCATCTCTTTCGTTTATAGCAAAAATATTAAAAGGCCATATAATAAGGTCTTTTTTAACTCTAAAAATTATTGCAAATAGAAAATAGCATATGCTACCCTGATAGTAGAAAGGTCATTTTTTACTAATTTTTGGAGTAGTTTATGAAGTTATTCTTAAAAGCGCTTGGTTTGCTCGCGCTATTCTCTGGTTCTTTATTGCATGGATATGCAATCGTTTTTGATAAAAATAGTCCTGTTCCCTTTGTGGATATTTACGTTTATAACGTAAACTCTCCATCAGCTGCTGCTAAAAGACATGCAAATTATGTGCGTTTAATGGGATTACCAGATCAGGTAATTAAAGGTTTGGAAGCAGCTAAAGGGCCCGTTGAAACTCTTGGTACATTAGCAGCAGGACCAACTGGTGGTCTTACCGCGGATTTAGGAACGGGATATGCAGCAGTAGTGGGTGCAGGTAAAACCGGTATGAACCTATTTGATAAACCGGTTAAAGGGTTATTGGGACGAGCATTCCGTAGTGATGATGATGCATTTCATGAAAATGTATGGCGCGGGAATCGTGGTCGTGGTGCAGAATGGAAGACTGAAAAAACTATGTATGCTATTGTAACCATGCCAAATAATTTATTGCCATTAAATGAGCCTGTGTTGTTGCCCACTCGTGGCGTGACAGGATTTAATCTTGTTTCAACGGGTGATGCAAAAGTTCCTTATAGGGCTCAGTTTAATTCTTCATTAGCAAGCCAATATATTTCTGCAGAAACTGATAAGCGAGACAAAAAGGAAGCAAAAGAATTGGCTAAAACGAGTGGTGAAAGAGCTTTCAACGGTCAATAATTTAATTAGGTTAAAAGGTGGTCATATAGGCCACCTTTTAATATTTAGAGGGAGTGATTATGAAATCAATTTTTAAGATGTTTGCATTAGTGGCACTTATTTCCGGATCACTGTTGCACGGCTATGCAATTGTGTATGATAAAGATAGTCCAGTTCCTAAAGTAGATATTTATGTGTATAACGTAGGCTCTGCTGAGAAAGCGGCTAAAAAGCATGCCGCCTACGGTAAAGCACTGGGAGTTCCGGCAATAGTGATTAAAGGTTTGGAATCGGCGAAAGGGCCTATTGCAGCGCTTGGAGCGGCAGCTGCAGCACCAACAGGAGGCGTGAGCGCGGGATTGGGAGCGGGATATGGTGCGGTAGTAAGCGTTCTTAAGGTGGGTATGGATCTTTTCAGCAAACCGATTCAAAAGGCTATTGCAGAAGTATTTCGTGGTGAGGATCATGCATTCCATGAAAACGTATGGCGTGGAAACCGTGGGCGTAAGGCAGAATGGAAAACAGGAAGAAATATGTATGTGATTGTCACGATGCCAAATAATTTATTGCCACTCAATGAACCGATAGAAGTTAAGTCGGGTAGAACAACAGGATTCACGTTAGTTCCAACAGGTGATGCGCGAGCGCCATATAAAGCGCAGTTTGAGAATGATAAAGAGAGAGTTGGATTAATTCCTATTTCAACTCAGCAATATATATCAGCAGAAGAAGATAAACGGGATTTAAAGCTTTCAAAAGATTTAGCAAAAACTAGTGGACAGCACGCGTTTTGGGGAAGTACCCAAGCTCCTGCTAAACCGCAGGGCACATCAAATCCTCGCATAGGATTTGCTTTGCCTGAATAAATAATTATTATTCAGCATACAAATATTAAAGGCGGTCTTAATGGCCGCCTTTTTTGCTGCGTATTCATAATTTTTTTATTATCTTTAATGAAAATAAATCGAGTGTTATACTCAATCCATGATTTTCTTAATTTTTGGATATGAGTATGATTTCTTATTTGCTTGAATATAATCGCTATTTAAATATTATTGGCATTTTTGTTATTGCTTTAATTGCATATGCATGTTCCAAAAATAGGAAAGCAATAAATCCCCGCGTGGTACTCAGTGCACTCGCGCTTCATTTTTTATTCGCATTATTAATGCTGCGTACTTTCTGGGGTCAGTTTATTATTGGTAAAATTGCTGATAGTGCACAACTATTGTATGTATTTGCCGATAAAGGAATTGAGTTTATGTTTGGTAAATTGGGTGATGCGAGTTTACCGTGGGGTTTTGTGTTTGCTTTTAAAGTGTTACCCGTAATTATTTTTGTAGGAGCACTTACAGGATTATTGTTCCATTGGGGCCTTATTCAAAAATTGGTAGCAGGATTAAATACGCTTATTCGTCCTCTTATTGGAACTTCAGGAATTGAAACCATGGCTGCGATTGCCAATAGTATTTTAGGACAAACGGAAGCTGCGCTTTTTATCGGTAATTATTTACATGTGATGACTCGTTCAGAACTTTTTGTATTCATGACAAGCGGAATGGCTGCTATAAGTATTTCAGTTATGGTGATGTATGTGATGCTCGGTATTCCAGCGGTGCATTTACTTACTGCAAGTATCATGAGTATTCCGGCATCTATTTTTATTGCAAAAATAATTTTGCCTGAAGCTGAAAAATCGCATGTGGCTGCAAATGAAAATATTCGTTTTGAAAAAAAGACAAGTAATATATTTGATGCGGTTTCCAAAGGAACCTTTGATGGGCTTAAACTTGCCGTAGGGGTAGCAGCAATGCTCATATCATTCTTAGCTTTGATTGCAATGGGGGATTATATTTTGGCATCTATTTCCCAGGTATTAAATCAAATAGGGATATCTACTCCTGAGCTTAGTTTTGCACTTATTTTATCTTATTTATTTGCACCATTTGCTTTTTTGCTCGGATTAACAGGACAAGAATTATGGGATGCGGGAAAATTATTAGGAATAAAAGTATCGGTGAATGAATTAGTTGCCTTTACCAATTTAGTAAAGCTTACACTTTCACCACGTACATTTATTATCTTGGTATACGCTTTGTGCGGATTTTCCAATTTCTCTTGTATTGGAATTCAGATTGGTATGATTTCTGCACTGGCGCCTGAAAAGAAACCAATTTTTACCCAAATGGGATTGTATACCGTATTGGCAAGTTCGCTTGCTAATCTACTTTCTGCTATGATTGTTGCTTTGTTGTTGTAATTTAAAATTGTTTCTTGTTACACAACTTAAATATTACTATAGTATATTTCTTCAATTGAGAAATTTTGGAAAATCAGAATGAAGACCAAATTTATTGTAGTGGCCGGGGGTGTGATCTCTGGTGTGGGTAAAGGAGTAACCACCGCTTCTTTGGGCAAAATTCTTAAAGAGCATGGCTATAAAACCACGTTGATTAAAATTGATCCCTATATAAATTATGATGCGGGCACCTTACGACCTACCGAGCATGGTGAAGTATGGGTGACTGAAGATGGTGGTGAAATTGATCAAGATTTAGGCACATATGAACGCTTTATCAATGAAGATATTCCAAAGCGCAATAATATTACTACCGGCCAAATTTATAAAGCAGTAATTGATCGTGAGCGCCGTGGAGAATATTTAGGCCAAACGGTGCAATTTATGCCGCATATTCTTGATGAAGTTAAAAAGAGAATTCTTGAAGCATCACACGGCTATGAAATTGCTATCATCGAATTAGGTGGCACGGTGGGTGATTATGAAAATGTTCCATTTTTATTCGCGCTTAAAGGAATTGAACGAGAAATGGGCCCTGATAGCATTGCATATGTACTCGTGACCTATTTGCCGATCCCGGATCATATGCAAGAAATGAAAACAAAGCCTACGCAACAAGCCGTAAGATTGCTTGGGCAAGAAGGAATTTTGCCAGATTTTATTATTTGCCGAGCAAAACAGCCCCTTGATCAAATACGCAAGAAAAAAATTGAACTCTGCTCTCATGTGCATGCGGATCAGATTATTTCTGCTCCGGATATTCAAACTATTTATGAAATGCCCATTTACTTGGAACAAGAGCAATTAGGCGCCAAAATCTTACGCCATTTTCATTTAGAATCGCGTGCAACACCTGATTGGAGTTCGTGGCAGAAATTAGTTGATACGATTAAAAATCCACCAAGTAAGGTGAACATTGCAATTGTGGGCAAGTATTTGGACATTGGTGATTTTAGCTTAACTGATAGCTATGTGAGTATTTATCAAGCATTGGTGCATGCAGGTGCACAACATGATGTGGGGATTTCTATTCAATGGATCAACTCACAAATATTTGAAACCAATCCGGAGCGATTACAAGAATTGTCGCGATTTGATGGAGTAATTATTCCGGGTGGATTTGGCAATGCGGGAGTTGAGGGTAAAATTGCAACTATTGGCTATGTGCGGGATCATAATATTCCGTATCTTGGACTTTGTTATGGTATGCAACTTGCCGCGGTAGAATTTGCACGTAATAAATGTGCGCTTAAAAATGCGCATACCACAGAAGTAAACGCGCATACTGAGTATCCAATTATTGATATTTTGCCAACGCAAAAAAACATTTTAGCTGAACAGGCATATGGTGGCACTATGCGATTGGGTGGCTATACCGCGCAGGTGAAACCTGCAAGTAAAGTGGCACAATTGTATGCGCATGCAATGCAAGAAGATAATTGTATAACTGAGCGTCATCGCCATCGTTATGAAGTGAATCCAGAATTTGTACCCATGTTGGAAAAACAAGGACTCAATTTTTCGGGGTATCATGAACGAGTTGATGGCACAAAATTAATGGAATTCTTGGAGCTGCCGGAGCATCCGTTTTTTGTGGCAACACAAGCGCATCCGGAATTTAAAAGTAGACTGGGCAACCCCAATCCGCTCTTTGCGGGATTTGTAAAAGCATGTATTGAAAGATCGCGCAACTAGTTACAAATATGTTGGTGGTGGAGTTGGAAGGGGTATAGCGCCTTCATCTACCGCTTCCGAAGGATTAGTAGGCAAAGCAGAAACTGCTGCAGGATTATACGGAGGCGGCACTTGATTTACTACCGTTGGTTGTTGTATTGATTGTGCATTGCGTACTGCTTCTTTTGTCTTTTCAAAACGTTGCATAAAAAGCGTAGCTAATTGTGCGCGAGCCGAGCTTACGATATTTTGTACATTTTCCACCATTCCATTAAGTTGTCGACGCAAAGATGCAAATTCAAGATCTTGGGTTTTTTGTGTGGAGATTTGGCGCTGTTCCATACTTTCTAATCGTTGCATTACTAGATTTACTGCATCATATGTTTTTTTAATGGTTTGCTGTGCTTCAACATCGCCTCTGAGTTTTCTGATTTCTAATTGCTCGCGCTCCTTTTTGCGTTCCTCAGCTTCTTCAAGACGTTTAATTCGTTTAGCTTCTTCGATTTCGGCATTGATTTCTTCATTGAGTTTAGAATTAAATATATATTTGATGGTTTCTAATTGTTTGAGTAAATTTTTTTGAGTATTTTTTTCTTCAGAAGAAAGTAATATGCCGATGGTATGCAAAGAATTAATGTTGGAAATGAGTGTTCGGTAATAATCTTCAAATCGTGATGAGTAAAGTGACTGTTTACTTTTTACAATTGTAGTGAACTTTTCTCGCGTTAATCCCTTATTATCATTAAGCGCTTCTGTTTCTTGTGCATAATCTTGATGTAATTTTGCTAAGATTATACTTGCTTGAATGCGTTCTTTTTCTGCTTGCTCTTTTCTTTGCTGCTCTTCCCGCTCATTGCGTTCTTTTGCTCGTTTGTCTGCTTGTTCTGCAGCAATTTTGGCTTTTTCCAAAGCAGCAGGATGATAATAATGTGTTGCCAGTGCAGTGCCGACTATACCAGCTGCAAGTGCGCCACCAACATACAGAAAATCTTTTGGATCTTGCAAGTTTATATGTGTATGAATAGAATGTGCTAAAAGACTCGTGCTCAGAAATAACACCATTTTTTTCATAATTCATCCTCTCAAATGTATAAAGTTTTCTTAAGCAGTCTACAGTTTCACAAAAAAAGATAAAATAAAAGCCGAGATTGCTCTCGGCTTTTATTTTAGAAATAATTAACTTAATTTTAACTAGGACGAGTTCCAACTGCAAGATTTTTTAAATGGTGCATTAAATAGGTATTTGGAACATTTTTATTGTGATATGCTAACCAGCCTGCAAGACCAGCAACTGCTGCAGTGGGCGCCCATTTGCTTACAAAATCAACCGCTTTATGGCTATAAGTGGTTCCGGCATCTAAAGCTGAAGTGAGTGCGCCTTTATTTGCTGCGTTGCTTACGGTGCGTTGATAAAGATATCCTGCACCAAGTGCCACCGCTCCTGCCAACAAGTATCTTCCATTATCAGTAAGTAAAGGGCTGTCAGCTTGAGCAGATGTAGATACGCTGAGAAATGAACCCATTATTGTTATTGCGAGTAATGAACGTGATAATTGCATAATAATCTCCTTATGCTTGTTACTATTCTATTGCTTGTATACTAAATTATGATTACACTTTGTCAATTATTATTGTTATTTGTTTGTAACAGATGCCGAAACACTATTTTTGTTTGCATTCGCAGTGCATTTTTCATCTAAATCTGCAAAATATTGGAACGGATTTTGTGCGAATTTTAATGCATTGATTATACCGCAATACACATCTTCAGAGCTCTTGTTAAATAGTACCATTAAGGTAGCTGCAGGAAGTATGACTGGCTTCAAAGTAGAATATAATACACCCGCCAATCCACGAGCTTCAATTTTGCTGTATTTATAAATAAGCTCATTGGATTCTTCATCGATAAGTAATTTTTCCGGACGTTCGCCTTTTTCTATTTGCCCCACTAACAATTCATCAAAGAAATACCACAATAATTCCCGTAGTGAATCATCTTTTGGATAAACTCGTTTAGGTGCGGTTTTTTTGGTGAGCAAACGTAAATAAGTGATGAGGACCGTTGCTAAAAGAGTGTGGCCAACAATCTGAGTTGTTGTGGTAGTTGGGATAGACTTTCTTGCATTTTCGGCCGTAATTGATGTTGCTCCGATGCAAAGGATAAGTGCCAAAGATAACTTCTTACTATTTGAGAAAGTTTGCATATAATATCTCCTTTGATGTAATATGCGCTGATTGTTAGAAAAACTGTGCATAATAATACAATTGTGATCTTATCGTGTCAACCAAAGAGAATGATGGTATGCTGATTTTAAAATTTTAGAATTAACAAATTGTGGTGTGCTTATTATGCAATACATAAAGAATTTTTCGCAGATTGATGCTGATGATATTGGTTTGGTAGGTGGCAAAGCAGCATCATTAGGGAATTTATATAATCAGCTTGCACGTAAAGGAATTAAAGTGCCCAATGGCTTTGCAATTACTGCAGATGCGTATTGGCATTTTATAAATGCAAATGGATTAATGCCACACATTGAAAAAATGATGGATGAGTTGCATGATTTTAATGATACGCAAAAATTGCAACAAGTAGGGCATCACATTAGAAATTTATTTCGCATTGCGCCGATGCCGGTTGATTTGGCAGAAAATATCATTGCTGCCTATCAAGCATTAGGAGCAGAATATCAACAAAAAAATCTTGCCGTGGCAGTGCGTTCTTCGGCAACCGCTGAAGATTTGCCTCATGCATCTTTTGCCGGTCAACAAGAATCGTATCTTAATGTTTCGGGTAAAGAAGAATTACTGGAAGCATGTAAAAAATGTTTTGCTTCACTCTTTACCGATCGTGCCATTGTATATCGGCATGATCAAAATTTTAATTATAAAAAGATCGCACTTTCGATAGTAGTGCAAAAAATGGTGCGATCAGATAAAGCGGCTTCTGGGGTAGCTTTTTCACTAGATACTGAAAGTGGTTTTAAAGATGTGGTAATGATTAATGCATCCTATGGCTTGGGGGATGCAATTGTGCAAGGACTTGTGGTGCCTGATGAGTATGTGGTATTTAAACCCACTCTCAAGCAAGGATTTGATGCAATTATAAAAAAAGAAATTGGCAGCAAAAAAGTTAAAACAATATATAAAGCTCACGGTACAGAGCACGTTAATGTGCCTTCAACACAGGCTCAACAGCAATGTATTTCTGATGCGGAAATTAGTACAATTGCAAAAGCAGTGTGCAGCATTGAAGATCTCTATTCTCAAAAAAAAGGCTCGTGGTGCCCCATGGATGTGGAATGGGCAAAAGATGGATTAGATAATCAAATTTATATTGTGCAGGCTCGTCCAGAAACCATTCATGCGCAACATACAAATGGCTATATTACGTATCGATTAAAATTAGATCAAAAACCGCAGATCTTGGTAACCGGTCAAAGTATTGGCCAACAAATTGTGACCGGAAAAGCACGTGTAGTTCATTCAGTAAAAGAGATTCATGCAGTGCAACCCGGTGATATTATTGTGACCAATATGACTGATCCTGATTGGGTGCCTGCGCTCAAAAAAGCGGTTGGCATTATCACTCAAATGGGTGGCCGCACTTGCCATGCGGCTATTGTGGCCAGGGAATTGCGTATTCCTGCCTTGGTGGGTGCGCATGAGGCGATGAAACAGATTAAAGATGATCAGGAAATTACTATCGATTGTGCGCAAGGAGCCACTGGATATGTGTATGAAGGCGCCATTCCTTTTGCCAAAGAAAGTATTGAACTTGAGCATGTTCCGGCAATTCCAACCGATATTATGATTAATCTCGCTGATCCGGATCGTGCATTTTCTCTGGCATCTTTGCCGGTTGCGGGAGTTGGTCTGGCACGTATTGAGTTTATTATCACGAGCACTATCAAAATTCATCCGCTTGCATTGCTGTATCCCGAGGTGCTTGATAAAAAAACTACAAAAAAAATTGAAGAATTGACTCTGGGCTTTGCAGATAAAAAGGAATTTTATATACATAAGCTTGCGCAAGGAATTGCCACGATTGCCGCTGCTTTTTATCCCAAATCCGTAATAGTTCGCTTATCTGATTTTAAAACAAATGAATATCGCAATTTAATTGGTGGCTCGTATTTTGAACCACAAGAAGAAAATCCTATGATTGGGTTTCGTGGGGCTGTGCGCTATTACAGCCCTAAATATAAAGATGCGTTTGCGTTAGAATGTGCAGCACTTAAAAAAGCGCGTGATGAATTTGGACTCAGTAATATTAAAATAATGGTTCCTTTTGTGCGCACCTTGCAAGAGGGCAAAGAAGTAATTGAGCAGATGGCAATACATGGATTATCTCAAGGTAAAGATGGTTTAGAAATAATTATGATGTGTGAAATTCCTTCAAATGTGATGCTAATTGATGAATTTTTGCAAGATTTTGATGGCATTTCTATTGGATCAAATGATCTTACTCAACTTACGCTGGGAGTAGATCGAGATTCACCATTTTTGACCGGAGTGTTTGATGAGCGAGATCCTGCAATGAAAAAAATGTTTCAAATGGCTATCCAAGGTGCAAAAAAAGCAGGCAAATACAGTGGTATTTGTGGCCAAGCGCCATCAGATTATCCGGAACTCGCGGAATATTTAATTAATTTAGGAATTGAATCTATTTCATTGAATCCGGATACGGTAATACCATTTTTAATGCGATATCAACAAAAAACTATTAGTAACAAACCGGATGAAAATTTTGTTGAAAAAAATGATAGTACTGAAAATGATGAGCTCAGTAATTAATTGCATGGGCATGAAGGAATTTTGCGCCAGCCGGTAACTGTTTTTTGTGATTGCGGTCCTCTAATAATTACTTGTGGTGCAAAATAATGCTTGTGTCCGCATTCTAAACATTCTCCGCGTGCAATAATAAGCTTGCGGCATTCGCAATTGCACTCTACTGGATGATATTCTTTGTTATCAAAGGGGCGTTCAAGGTGCCAACTATTATCCAAGCAATGAGGGCATGCCATTATTTGTATACTCATTGGTAAAAAAATAGTTAATAATAGGACTAATTTCATTTTTTACCCTTGTGTTCATCAATTAATTTTTGGAGTTCCTTTTTGCCGTATTCAACTGCATACTGTGGCGTATTTTGTGCCGCTTTGCCTGGTTTGTAAAATTCTTCTGAGAAAAAGGGAACAGTGGGGGGATTTGCGTGTGCCACACAAGTAGGGTATGCCTGCAAAAAACTTGAAAAAATAGAGGTGATATAAAAAAATAACTTTTTCATAATAAGATTCCTCTTTAGACATCTGGAGCATATCATGAAAAAAATTCAGTTTGCAATAAAAAAGAGGGCGTGCCTAATAAAGGGCGTAAAAGACTGATGTTTTTGTTTAGAGATACAATTTGATACCGTTCAGATGTGCTAAATGCATATTGGCTTTGAGCCAGCCAGTAGGATTGCCAATATCATGACGCGTTCCTTGAATCTTATAAGCAAGAGTGCGCTCACCTTCTTTGAGCAGGGCAAGCATACCATCGGTAAGTAATATTTCACCACCTAGACTGGGCTTTACCTCTTTTAGTGCATCAAAAATGGCGGGAGAAAGAACATATCTACCACTAATTGCTAAATTTGAAGGTGCGTCTTCTGGTTTTGGCTTTTCCACCATATCAGTGATTTCAAAAGTATGCTCATCCAGTTGTTTGGATACCGCAACAACTCCATATGCTGAAATTGCTTCTTGGGGTACTTCTTGCACGGCAATTACACTGGCATTATATTTTTGTGCAACTGCAATAAGTTGGGCAAGCCCTGGAGGATTAGAAATCATAATATCATCGGGTAGAGCAATGCCAAAATATTCATTGTTTATTGCTGATTCAGCGAGTAAAATAGCATGGCCCAATCCTTTTGCTTGGTCCTGGTAAATGTATGAAAAGGAAACTTTTTGCAAAAGCGCATCAAGTTCCGAAAGCAATGATGCCTTATTTTTTTCTTGTAAAAATCGTTCTAAATCAGGTGATTTTTTAAAATAATCTACGAGTGCTTGCTTGTAAGGTGCATTAATTATGATGCAATCGGCAAGATTTGAATCCCTTATTTCTTCAGCAATTACCTGGATTGCCGGTTTGCTCAGTAAGGGAAGCATTTCTTTAGGTATTGATTTGGTCCAAGGTAAAAAACGAGTGCCAAAACCAGCGGCAGGCACTACTGCTTTTGTAATTTTCATAACAATTATTTTAATGTTAAATATTGATTTATAGTATCACATATCACTAATACTAACAGAAGGAATAACAAAATAAATCTATAAATATTCTTAGAATTGTTTTAAAAATTCTATGGTGCTACTGCGAAACAATCGAATATCAGTAATGCCATATTTTACCATTGCCAAGCGTTCGATGCCAAAACCCCACGCAAAACCGGAGTATATTTCTGGATCGATACCAGACATTTTGAGTACATTGGGATGCACCATGCCCGCACCCATTAATTCTATCCAACCGGTATGTTTGCAAATTGAGCAACCATTTTTGCAAAATGGGCAGGAAGCATCAATTTCAATACCCGGTTCAACAAAGGGAAAGTATCCTGGGCGAGCACGAATATCAAGATCATCTTTTTCAAAAAAGGCACGTAAAAATGCTTTGGCTGTAGCTAAAAGATTAGCTACAGAAACGTTTTTATCTATAAAAAGGCCTTCACCCTGCATAAACATAAAATCATGAGTGGCATCAGTGGCTTCATTCCGATATACTCTACCCGGCGCAAAGATAGCCAATGGAACCGATTTTTCTTCCATGGTTTTTATCTGTACCGTTGAAGTATGGGTGCGCAGCAAATACTCAGGATTAGTGAGCCAAAAGGTATCTTGAAGTTCACGAGCGGGATGATATGAAGGAATATTGAGGGCTTCAAAATTATAATAATCTGTAACCACTTCAGGGCCTGATACAATCTCATAGCCCATTGTGAGAAAAATATCTTCCAGCTGTTGAGTAATATGGGTAAATAGATGAAGACTTCCTTCGGTTTTTACGGGATGGTATGCACTGACATCAAAGTGCTGTTTTTTCAAGAGAGCACTTTTTTGAAATTGTTCCTCAAGTTTTGTTTTTAGGCTTTCATATTCTTGTTCCATCCATTTTTTTAAATCATTGAGCAGAGGGGCAATTTCCTTTTTTTCATCAAGAGAGAGTGCTTTTAATTGGGCCATTGCGGCGGCTACGTTCCCATTTCTTCCTAAATATTTAACTCTCAAGGGTTCAAGTTCAGCTAGGCTTTGAATTTGTCTTATCTCATTTCTAAAGTCATTACGAAGTTGTTCTATTATTATTTTTAGATCATGCATGATTTTTTCCTGATTTAGTATTCTTGAAAATCAGTGTAGCATGGCCCATATTCTTAGCAAGATAGGTTTTTAGCCCCTGTGCTTCTCTTTTTGCTCAATCTAGCATCAAATGCGAGCGGGCAAGTGTTTTTTTGCTTTCTTTGCATGGAAAAACGTTGAGCTTGGCTCAGCCTTTGAGCTACGGCAGGAAATCTACCAAATAAGCTCTTCGAGTTCTATTGAGGATAAAGGGGTTACTTCCCGAGTTTAAGTGGGCTTAGTCAGAAGCGAATAAAAGAAATAATGCCCAAAATCATTGACAATATGATACAAACAATTACTATACATATATCTATTTTTAATCATCCCTTTCTATATTGCCGGAGTAGCTCAGTGGTAGAGCGCAAGCCTGAAGAGCTTGGCGTCGTTGGTTCAATTCCGACCTCCGGCACCAGTCTTTTGCCCATAAGAGACCCCACCTGATTGCGCCAACTTTATATAAGATAGAACAGTACGTCGAAATAGCATTGTACGAAGACTGTACGTGCAAAGCTTGCATATTTGCATTTCTCTATGCTAGGTTAATTCGGTAATGAACTCATCTAAGAAAACATTTGTGTAGAATATTGTTCTTTGTAAAAAAGTTTTTCTATACTTTAGCAACAAATAGTAATTTAAGGTGAGAGGGTAGTCCAAATGAAATACATATTTTATCTATTGAGCATTTCTTTTTTTAGCAGCATTTCTCTTTTTAGTATGAGTGAATCAGACAAGTCAAAAGCCTTTTTACGTCAGCTTGAACGGACACGCTCGAGCGAATTACAAAAGGATGATCTTGCAAAAGATGCCGGTATGATTCAAGCAGTAACTAAAGCTGCAGGAAAAGGAATCTCTCCAAGAGATTCAAAGGGCAGCGCTAGTTCGCCGCATCTTAAAGGCCGGGGGCGTACTTCAAGTCTTTCTCAAGTTCAAACAGCAGAAGAATTACTTGCCGTTGCAATTGCAGCCGGATCTGCTACATAATTTATTTCATTCATTGATTTTATCATTCGACCATGGTTGAATACCAACAAAGTGTTTGATAAAAAAGGATTGAGATGATGAGGTATATACCTACCGATAAATATACGGTGGCATGGTTCAAATTGGCCGAATGTGTGGCAAAGGGCGAAAAAGAAAAAGCATTTGGTGTCTATCGTTTATTAATGCATTCATTAGAAGATAAAGCATATGCGCAGCAATTAGAGGGAGATCTTTTGGGTGCCTTTCAGGATGAACGTGCGTTAGAAAAATATGAACATGCAGCGCATCTGTATATGGCCAATAATAGATGGAAGGAAGCAATAGCTCTCTATGAAGAACTGGCAATAATGAATTTTGATAATATACGTGCAGTGAATTCTCTTTTGCGGTTATATGTTACCTATAAAAAACCAGAGCAATATACAAGTAGGCTAATCCATCTTGCGCAATTATTGTATGATAAAAAATGGTTCTCTCATTTTGAAAAATTGGCAGATGCATTTGTCGAATGTAATATGCCCGACGACGTATTGAAATCTCAAATGAGCTTAGTCTTGCATGTAATTAAAAATAAAGATTTAGAGTCGAATCTTATTGAAAAACTAATTTCTAAGACGGTGCTTTGTGCCTTCTTAGGTGAACAAAATACTCTATTTACTACCTTTTTACATGAGCTTGAGCATACTGATTCTCATTGGCATCAATATGCTCAACGGTGTATTATTTCCTATGAACTTAAATAGTGCACTGTGTTTTAATGGCCAAAGCATTAAGATTATTTAAAATATCATGAGTAATGGCAATCTTTTGTTGTGCTGTGAGCCGAACAAGCTTCCCATTTTCTTGCAGAATAAATTCAAGGCCGATAGTACCAGGTGGCAACAATTGTTTAATCTGTGCGAGCAAATCTTCTTGGAAAGAAGGCGGAAGCATGCACGTTAATTTTTGAATAGTTGGCCATTCTGTGAAAAACAGATCAATAGGTACCATTTGATTTGCTTTAATCTTACATTTGTGTGGTGATGTGCTATCAAGGGCTCCTTTTACAATAAACATTTGATATGATGAGAGCCATTGCTCCACTTGCTTAAAAGTGCTGGGAAAAAGTATTACTTCAGCACTACTATTAATATCTTCAAGCATTACAAATGCCATTCGATCGCCTTTTTTTGTGATAATTTCACGTTTAGTTTTAATAAGGCCAGCACCGATTACTATTGGTTCTTGTAAACTATTTTGATCTGCATTTTTTTTGAGTATTTGTTCAAATGAAGTAATTTTCAACCAGTTGAGTGTTTTTTGGTAAGATTCAATTGGGTGTGCACTTAAATAAAATCCGATTACCTCTTTTTCTTTTTCTAACTTTTCTTTATCGGACCAATCAGGAATCATTTGATATACAAACTCATTATTGTTTTCATTGTTTTCATGAGTTTCCCGGCTCATTGAAAATAATCCCATTTGCCCTGTAGCGGCTGCTTTTTTATGCTCCGTTGCCAGATCCATAATCTTTTCAAGATCATTTACTTTTTGTGCACGTGAGGCAGGAATACTATCAAAGGCCCCCGAACAAATTAAATGTTCAATAACGCGCTTATTTGAAGTGCGCAAGTCTATGCGATTACAAAAATCAAGCAAAGAGGTAAAGGGCCCTTTTTTATCGCGTTCGTTAATAATGTTCTCGAGTGCTGCTAATCCCACATTTTTAATTCCTTGCAATCCAAACAAAATGTGATCGTGATTTTTGGGAGTAAAATCAATTGAGGAATTATTTATATCAGGCGGCAAAATGATAAGTCCCATATCTTTTGCTTCTTGCAAATAGAATGCCATATTTTCCGCATGTGCTGATTCTAATGATATTAAGCATGCCATAAATTCTGCCGGATAATGTGCCTTTAAATAAGCTGTTTGATATGCAATGAGAGCATAGGCCGCGGAGTGAGATTTATTAAATCCATAACCGGCAAAATAAGCCATGAGATCAAACAGTTCACCCGCTTTTTTAGGATCAAAATTGCGTGCGGTAGCTTTTTCGATAAAGATAGCTTGTTGTTTTGCCATTTCATCAGCTTTTTTCTTTCCCATTGCACGACGCAAAATATCGGATTCACCGAGTGAATAGCCACCAATGGCAGAAGCAATTTTCATTACTTGTTCTTGATAAACAATTACCCCATATGTTTCTTGAAGAACTGATTCAAGTTCAGGAAATAAATAACTGATTTTTTGTCTGCCATGCCGGCGTTCAATATAATCGTCTACCATTCCTGAGCCCAGTGGCCCGGGGCGATATAGTGCGTTAACCGCAATAATATCTTCAAATTTATCCGGTTGTAATTTGCGTAATACATCTTTAAGACCGTCAGACTCTAACTGAAATACGCCCGATGTTTTGCCTTGGCCAATAAGCTCAAATGTTTTGTGATCATCAAGTGGAAGCTTATTAATATCAAGCATGATTCCATAATTTTTTTCTACTTGGGCAATTACTTTTTTAATAAGCGTTAAGTTTTTGAGTCCCAGAAGATCCATTTTAAGAAAGCCTAAACTTTCCAGTTCAGTCATGGCATATTGGGTAACTAATTCAGTGGTTTTGGGTGGCACATAAATAGGAAGCACTTCATCAATGGGCTCAGGAGATATCACAATACCCGCTGCATGTTTTGAAGCGTGGCGAGTGAGTCCTTCCAATCGAAGAGCCAAATCAAATAGTTTCTGTGCTTTCGGATTAGTTTCGATTAATTCTTTTAAACGTGGTTCTTGCTCAAGAGATTCTTGCAAAGTAATTTTTAATTGTTCAGGGATCAAAGTGGTAATTGCATTGGAATCTTCGAAGGTGAAGCCAAGTACGCGTGCTACATCTTTAATTACTCCTTTGGCCATCATAGTTCCAAAGGTAATAATTTGGCATACCTTATCGTGGCCATATTTATCGCGTACATAATTAATCACCTGATCGCGACCCTCGATGCAAAAATCAATATCAATATCAGGCATGCTTACCCGCTCTGGATTCAAGAATCGCTCAAAAAGTAAATTATACTTAATTGGATCAATATCAGTAATTTGTAATGTCCAAGCCACGAGCGAACCGGCAGCAGATCCCCGACCGGGCCCCACGGGAATAGTATTTCGTTTTGCCCATTGAATAAAATCGCTGACTACCAAAAAATATCCTACAAATCCCATTTTAATAATAAGATCAATTTCTAAATCCAATCGAACTTGGTAGGATGCCTCATCTGCTTTATTAAAACGATCTTGTGCGAGTAACTCTTGAAAACCTTTATTACACAAATAGATAAAGTAACTGTCTTGGGTATGATTATCGGGAATTTTGAATTTTGGGAAAAATAGTTTTCCGGTTTGAAAATCGAAATTGCACATATCAGCAATGATACCAGAGTTCCATACTGCTTCTGGGTGATCCTTAAAAATCTCTAACATTTGATCTGCCGTACGCATAAAGACCCGGCAATCACCAAATGTATACCGATCAGGATTGCTTAATTTATCGTGTGTTTGAATCGAGAGCATCACTTCATGCGCTTCATGATCATCTTCTGATGCGTAATGGCAATCTCCTGCAGCAACTACCTTTATATTTTTTTTTGCTGCATATTCAAAAATTTTTTTATTCAGAATTGCTTGTTCTTTTTGATCCTCTGGTTGCACTTCTAAATAAAAACGATCCGGCCCAAAAACTCTCAAAAACCAGTCCATGTATTCTTGGGCAGCTTCATCTTGGCCAGACATTAATAAAGAAGGAATATGCCCACCTAAACATGCGCTTGTTACAATTAATCCCTCATTATGCTTTTCAAGAATTTCATAATCAATCCGGGGTTTAAAATAAAAGCCTTGTTGATAGGAAAATGAGATTAATTTAAGCAAATTCTTATATCCGATTTCATTTTGAACAAGCAAAATCAAATGATAATATTTTTTATCCGCATTTTTTATTTTGGCATCTTCAGTCATATATGCTTCCATGCCAAGAATCGGTTTAATACCGGCCTTTTTACACTTTTGGAAGAATTTTACTGCGCCAAAAATATTACCATGATCAGTGATGGCCAGTGCCTTAAGCTGGTTTTTTTGACCGAAATCTACCAATTTCTCGATAGAAATGGCGCCATCCAATAATGAAAACTCAGTGTGTAAATGTAAATGGGTAAAATGTGACATAATGCTGGGTTGTTAGAATTTTTTAATCTTCAAAAATTAGTTTACACATGCTGATAATAAATCATAGAAAAAAATGTGCCTTCTTGCATAAACAAGAAGGCACGTGATGAATACATATTATAATTATAAAGTTACTTTTGCTGCCTGGATTGCCCATGCATTGTGCAAGCCTGCCCAATTTTGATTGAGCCAGAAAGTAATATCATCGACAGGATCAGTTACTACGGTTGATTGATCCCCCCAACGTTGCATATTTGGCCCAGGAGTTAAAGGTATATTAGGTGAAAAATTATAGGGGAATTGGCTATTAGTTATAAGTATTGGCTCTCGTAATGTGCCCGGAGCATCTGATGCATAACGGTAAGTAAAGCCGGCATTAATATAGGCTTCATTGCCTGAAACATTGAAACTGATAAGCATGTCCCCATTTTTATTAGTCATAATAGATGATAAATAATATGAAAGAGGATCAGTTTCAGAGTCATCATATAATTTTCCGGATTGCACCAGTGTGGGCACGGTATCTGGATCTTCAACTCCGGTACCACCAGTCAAATCAATTTGATAGAAAATAATGCCAATTCTATCTCCATTAGGATCCGCATCTCCATCAGCGTTCATCTGAATATCAAGACAGAGGTACAATTGCTGATCTCTAACATGTGGATAAGGGCTAATTGCGCCTACATTGGTTTGTATAAGCCCCACTTCTCCAAAAAGATTTTCTTTATGAGCGGCTACTAATTCATTATAAGCGAAGGGTGGTACGGTAATAGAAACAAGTGGTCCAAGAGTTGGTGTGTTTGAATCTGCATCCAGAATGCGATAAAGCTGGATAGTGTTTCCCATCACTGTTTCAGGTTGATCATAAATAACCCATAAGAAATATCCATAGGTGGGATTTGGATCAAAATTGGTTGCAGGGAAAGCAAAACCCTGATCGGCGATATGCACCGTTTCGGGGAATAATCCCGGGAAAACAGTTATATTGGGAGTTCCTGCTAGAAGTGAACTATTTGAAACCACCATTAAAGAACTTCCGGTAAAGATCTCATTTTGATCAAAGGTGGAGACTCCGATATAGTACGCATTTTGATCATACCCTGGTTGTTGAAAATCAAGAAATCCGGCAGGATCCAAAGGATTAATTTCTCCAGTCGAAACAGTATAGTTTGACCATTCAGTTTGTGCTGTAATCGGATCTTCATTACTTATAGAAAAAAGTAAATCTCCGGTATCAAAATCTTCATAACTATAAAGCCAGCGCTTAATAAAAGGATTGTAAACGAGCCAAGGATCTCCAGTAAAAGCAATAGTGGCAGCAAAGCTATTTTGATCATTATTAATGATATTATCAGGAAGACCTGTTTGTTTATTAAAGCTGCGTACGATTTGATACGTTGATAATATGGCTTGTTGTGAACCAACAGCAAGTGTTGGATTAAATGGCACACCTAAAACATCAAGTGAATCTACTACATTTGCGCTCGTATAGTTAAGATGAACAGTAGGTGCACTTACTGCAACCAATGGAATGGTTAATAAAAATAGTGTGATACGTATTTGATTCATAAAATTCCTTTTTTATATACCGATAGTATTATCACTTGCATCGAGTCCGAATAAATTATAAAGTCCAAATTGAATTCCGTGGCCATCATTACCTAATGGATGTATTCCTAATAGATCGGTACCAATAAAATTATGGGTAAGAACATTTTCTGTTGCAGTCAAACTAAAAATGAGAAAGCCATTTTCATTATTTGCAGAAACCACATTATCATTTATGGTATTACGTGTTTCTAAAATAAGTACTCCATTGCGAGTGTTACTTAAAGAAACTCTACCAGAATAATCAGTACCAACTTTATTATTATTAAACGTGTTATCTGCAGCACCAGGAAGAGCATTCGATCCAATATGGGCACCATCGCCATTGCCTGAAATAAGATTATTGGTGATTGTGTTGGCTTCAGTGAATCCGTTTGCAGTATAATCACCATCAATTTCGATACCAGCATTTTGATTACCCAGAGCAATTTGACCGGTAACATCAGTTCCAATATAGTTATTTTCAACTAGCGCATTGCATCCGCGAAGACGTAGACCAAAAACTAAGTGACCTGAAATAACGTTTCTGTCGAAATTGCCTATACCTTGAAGGGTGGGACTGTCGCCATTTAAATATAAGCCCTGCAGTGAATTTCCTAGAGCAATGGTTCCTGTTTTATCCGTACCAATGTAATTATTTACAATAGTTGTTCCTTGGCTAAACGCAGATGAAATGCATGCCCCGCGAATTCCATAATCGTCAGGGAAATATGAAAAACTTCCTGCGATAATATTTCTATCTGCGGGCAAGAAAGTGCCAATGATAGTATCATTAACGGTAAAATCACCAATGCTCGAAAGACCAATTCCCGTGCGATTTGCAACTTCAGTTGTGCCCGTATTATCAGTACCAATATAATTACCAATAATTTGCACATTGTTAATTTCAGCATTGGTTGCATCAAGAAGTATTCCATTTCCCAGCCAGCCATTAATGGCTAACCCACGAATTACTGAATTATCTACCGTAGTATTAGCAAGTGGTGATAAAACTAATCCATTTCCTGTGGAAATTCCATCGCCAACAGTATAATTGCTTCCATTGAGTACAATAAGTATAGCGGCATTATTGCCTTGCAAGAGCGTATTTTCAGCAGCTCCCGGTTGCGTGTAACCATCAATGGTAACTGTTTCATTAATAAAAGGTAAATCAACCGGAGGTTGAATAACAAATGGTGCCGTACCAGGAATATTAAATTCAATAGTATGTGGCCCTGCTGCAGCATTTACATCAAGTATTGCTTCTCGTAAAGATCCTGGCGTGGGCGCCATATTATCTCCATTATCTGCAATAGTGGTTACTGTAAAAGTTGCCGCATTGCTGCTCAGCTGAATAATCACCGTAAGTAAAGCAATGCTTATTGCATGCCTCATTAAATATATGCGTTGCATAATTATTCTCCTTTGTTTTAAGAAATAGACTTCTTAAGATATAAAAAAAAATATATAAGAAAACAAGTAACCTATTTTATTTATAACTTGAGAAATAAAAAAAGTATTTTTTAATTAACATAAAAAATAGCTTGCACGGTAATTTAAAATTAAAAAAAACAAATCTCAA
>BTUB01000006.1:0-26923 GCA_045863215.1 Candidatus Babeliales bacterium
GTTCTAAGCCAATTGCAGCGCCAATCGATTGTTGATCTTGCTTGCCCCCAATTTGAGTGACTAGCTGATCATATCTACCACCACCACAAAAGGTATTTTGCGCGCCCAATCCACCACTTACAAATTCAAAAACGGTTTTATTATAATAATCTAGTCCCCGCACTAGAAACGGCTGCACTTTAAAAGTAACTGAAAGCAACTCTAAATCATTTTGCAACTGCTTCCACTCTGTATCACAGTCTCTGCATAAATGATCAATAATACGCGGCGCTTTTTTATATTTTTCTTGATCCGCTTCCACTTTGCAATCAAAGACACGCATAATATTCTTTTCTTTGCGCACCACGCAATTTTCGCATAAACCTGTTTGATCATCCAAAAATTGTTTGAGCATTACACGATAGGCAACGCGATCTTGCGGGCAACCCAGATAATTAATGAGCAATGCATAATCATTAAACTTGAGCACTTCATGGAATAATCGATCAAGCATTTTAATCATCTGCACATCTTGCTCTACTGCAGCTGATCCGATCACTTCCATACTCACTTGATGAAACTCTCTAAATCTGCCCTTTTGTGGCCGCTCATATCTAAAACACGGCCCCACCACAAATGCTTTCCATGGAGTAGTTTGCACTCCATTATCCACAAAGGCACGCACCATTGATGCGGTAATCTCTGGGCGCAAACAGATACTCTCTTTTTCATCCGCCTCGCCATGGGGCTGTATAATGAACATTTCTTTATTAACTACATCGGTATGCAAACCCAAAGTACGTTTAAAAAGCTCAGTATGCTCAAGAATTGGCGTATCGATTTGAGTGAATACATAGATGCCTAAATGCTTTTTGATCGTATCAACAATAAAGTTGTATAAGGAAAGATCAAGAAAATCGTTAGTGCCTTTTACGCGTAACATGGGCAAAGCCTTGGTAATATTGAATTATATTAAGATAATTTTTTTTATTATAACGCAAAGTTTATTTTTTTATAATCACCTCCGCGGTGGAGCGGCAGGAGTATTGGCAAAAATACTCCTGCACCTCTTTTGCCCAGGCTCCGCCTTGGGAATCCTAAGACGCAATTTAACTCGCTCTCTTGCTCCCTACGGGAGCGCCGTTTCGCTTGGTCCATAAATTGCTAATTTGGAATTGAACGCTTTTATCCATTCTGTACGTAGCGTACGCAACGGGTGCTCGCCTGAAACAGGCTGCGCGCCACGTGCTCCCGCTCTTTATCTTGCTTATTAACTTTTTTGTTCGTACTTAGAAAAATCAAATTATTAAATAATTCGTTGGTCAAATTGTCTTTGCAATTGCAGCGTTAGCGATGGTTGCAAATACAATTTGTTGGGATACCTAAGGTACCCCTTAGGTGCAACTTTGGGGTGCAGGGGAGGTTTTTTGCATGAAAATCTCCCCTTGCCTTCCGCCTGGAAGGCCAAAATAATAAATTTTTAAGCCAAAAAACAAAATTAGTAAAAAAAACAATATCTATTATGATGAAAATCACTTATTAAAAAATTGCTATTAAAAATGGAGCATGTGCCAGGAGAGGCGTATGAAAAAATATTGTTTAGGGTTACTGTTATTTTTCACAAAAGCAACACCCATTCCTTTTGCTGCCCAACTGTTTCAAGATGAAACTTGTACTCAATTTGCCTGCGAACACTCGTGCGATTGCAAAGCAGTAAGTCATACTTTTTTTTCTATTAGACCAGTGTATACCATCAATTCACCTGAATATTTGTCGCACAATCGTGACTTTTATAAATGTACCGATGAATTCTGGAGCGGCACATTGCAAGCAACTCCACTGGGCGGATCATCAAGCCATAATGAAAGTATTGCCCGTTTCTTTTTACCCTTTTGCAGCACCACACTCAATGTTAGCGAACAGCCAGTAAATAGTAACTCTTGCACCATATTAGCGCGCCAATTTAATATTTATACACAAAACGGCACCTTCGCGAGTACCGTAGAATTTAAGCCCCGCCAAACCTATGCAGGAGTTGGTCTTAATTGGCAGCAAAAAGTATATGAACGTGCAAACGGCAAAAATATTTGGATCTCATTTTCCGGTCCGATTCTGCATGTGCGCAACCGTGTGGAATTGATTGAAACTATCTTAGATGATGGCGGCGGCCCGATTGGAGTAAATTCTGCTAATACGGGAACTCTTTCAGCAACTAATACTTGTAATACTGAATGCAATCTTGATCCTTTAATTGCATTAAATCCAGTGGGATCCGTTGAGCACGCATTTGCGCAACCAGGCTGGTGCTTTGGCAGAGTTGACCCTAATCAACATCAAAGCAAAACCGGTTTTGGAGATCTTACTTTTCGCATTGGCTATGAAACAGTAAATAGAGAGGATTGCCATTTAGATTCGTTTTTTGGCGTGGTGTTTCCTACCGGCAATGGCCCGGATGGCATTATTCTTTTTGAACCGATCGTGGGTCACAATCATCACTGGGGAATTGTTTTAGGAACTATGTTTGGCATGGAAGTATACAATGGGTTCAATGGAGATTTAATAATTAGTAATCAGCTAGATTTTAGTGTAACTGAATTATTTGAGCATACTGAGCGCCGCTCCTTCGATTTGCATAATAAACCCTGGAGCCGGTATATGCAGTTTTATAAAAATCGTGAACAAGCAGAAGCCGCGCAAGCTGCTTTGCTCACCAACCCTAATTATGCACTCACATTGCATACACCCGGTATTGATATTCTTACGCAAGATGTAAAAATTAAACCCGGATTTTATCGCATGTTTAATGGTGCATTTTTGATCACTTATCACGAATGTTTAAATCTGGAAGCAGGATACAATTTTTTTGCACGCCAATCTGAATGTATTCATCTTGCCTGTCCGTTTCCTACCACAATCACACCCAAAGCAATTGGCATAGGTGCGGGTGCATCAAGCAAATTTCAAACCATTAGCATTCAACCACCGGATGGATGTGTTTCTCCTTTGGCTGATTATGAAAGCAATCTTATCACTGAAGCTGATTTAAATTTAGAATCGGCCGCGCATCCTGCCACTATTACTCACACAGTGTATGGCTCATTTGCGTATGAGTGGAAAGAATGTGGGTACCCAATGTTTGTTGCTATTGCAGCATCATATGAATTTCCACCGGATAATGTGGGCCTGAATCGTTGGATGGTCTGGGGAAAATATGGAGTGGCATTTTAATTATGCTAATTTTTCTCTTTTAAACTCAAATCCAGATTGATTTTCAATGATACGTAACCCTTTTTCTGGTTCCGAATATATTACAAAACTATCTTTCTTAGTGGATGTACTCTCATGAAGAGCAACTAATTCTTCTTCGTATGCTTCTCTCATAGTTAATCCTTTTTGTATATTCTCAACTTCGATTATATCCCAAAAGCTCTTCGTTTTTGTCTTAACTATTTGTATCAATTGATAGCCTCTAAACTTCATTCCGTAGTAAGCTTCGTAAACAAGTCCGAATTTTAATTGAGTATTACCCAAAATATCAGAAGCATAACAGGTAGTTAAAGCATTTTGACTATCATTAAGCATAAAAGCTACAATCTTACCAAAAAATGGGCGCAGATCTTCCTCACCTTTGATCTCTACCATTTCTTTATTTTGCAATTCCATTGAAATGGCGAAACAAAATGAGAAAAGCAATATGAAACTATAAAATACATTTCTAAGCTTCATCACATAACCTTAATCGTTGGATGGTGTGGGGCAAGTGTGGAGCGGCATTTTAATCACGAAAGTTTAGTTTTTTGAAAATCTTTTTTTTGCAAACCATACTTTGCCAATGCATTTTTTAGAACTTCAAAAAAAAATTCTTTGCTTTCCATATGCTCAAAAAAGGCGGCACAATTATTTATCGCTTGTTCTATGCAGAAAATTTCATCAAGTTCTATATACCTCATATGCAAATCTAATTTTAATTCAAAATCGGTAATGGGTCTATGATCCACAGTTGTTAACTTTTCCACTAATGGATAGAGCTCATACCCAAACTTACGCATGTCCCAAACATTAAATCCACATGAAATATACCCATAGTTTACTTTTTCTTTACCAACAACAATTGTCTTTTGCGATAAATACAAATCATTATTTGTAATATAAGCCACTACTTTACCCGCAAATGGACGCACGTCTTCCCATTTTTTAATCTCAATTATTTTTTTATCTGGTAATTCCATTGAAATTGCATAGTAAAACAAGAAAATTAATACTAAAAATTTAATCTTCAAGCCCATGAGAATACCATTCTGAAGATGATTCATCCAAAGACATCATGTATCCTGTTGATATCATGGCGCGTAATTCACGATACTTTTGAAAAGCATGTGCATCTTTATTTAAAAATGCTTGTGCGATTTTAAAATTATACTGATCTTGTATATTTTTTGGAGCATTTTTTGTTTTACTAAATGCCCGCAAAGAATCTGAAATAAATACATCTAAAGAAGATAAAGATAACAAATATTGATTAGCATGAGCGAGCATTCCAGGGCATTCATATAAATAATCATCTAAATCTACTGCAAGCAAATTACTTTTAATAACCCATTCAGAAGGAAGCTGATAAATCTGAGGCTCAGAACAACTCCATAAAGAAGATGCACTTTGTAAAAGAGCTATTACACAGAAAATATACTTCATTATTTATCCTATAGAAAAGGGACCAGAATTCGGTCCCTCTCATTTTATTTGCTCTCGCCATGGCATTTTTTGAATTTCTTGCCTGATCCACAATTGCACGGTTCATTGC
Organism: Candidatus Babeliales bacterium; assembly: GCA_045863215.1. Classification (GTDB taxonomy): domain Bacteria; phylum Babelota; class Babeliae; order Babelales; family Vermiphilaceae; genus BTUB01. The sequence continues at coordinate 4,781 of BTUB01000006.1, forward strand.
GTCCCGGTTGATCAGTGCGTTTGGCTTGAGGCTGAGCCTCCCCTTCTTCACTATTGTGGCCCGATAATAAATTAATCTCATCCATTTCACGTTCACGTTTTTTCTCAAGTTCATGAGAATCAAAGTGCTGCGTATTCACATGGAAAATGTGATGCACCGTAATTCTACGAATATCTTGCATCACTTCTTGGAACATTTGGAATGCTTCGCGTTTGTATTCAATCAATGGATTCTTTTGAGAATAGCTACGCAGATTAATACCTTCTTTCAAGTGATCAAGATTAAGCATATGCTGCTTCCATGCCTGATCAATTGTTTCAAGCATAAGCCATTTTTCCGCATTTTTTATCACTTCTTGATTTTGGCGCGAGCGATGAGTCTCGTATTTTTCAAGCAAGAGTTTGATTAATGAAACTTCGAGCTCTTCACGATTTTTATCTGACAGTTTTGCACTTTCAAAATCAGCTGGCTTAAGTCCGGTAAGCTGCGCCAATTCAGCAAAAATCGCCTGCTTTTGCTCAGGAGTAATTGCACGTGTCATACAGTTGCGCGCCACGGTATCAGCGACTGTTTGGCTGATCATATCTTGCACAAGATCATACACATTATCGCCGCCCTCCAGCACTTCTCGGCGTATTTTATAAATCACAATACGTTGCTGATTGAGCACATCATCATATTCAAGAAGATGTTTACGTACATCAAAGTTTTGCTTCTCCACACGCTCTTGCACTTCTTCGATTCGTTTTGAGATCATCTTAGATTCGATAATCTCATCCTCTTTCATGCCAAGCCATTCCATTCTTTGCTTTAATGTGCCGCCGGAATAGATTCGAATCAATTCATCTTCCAGTGAAATATAAAAGCGCGATTCACCCGGGTCACCTTGTCGGCCGGATCGTCCACGCAACTGATTATCAATACGGCGACTTTCATGGCGCTCGGTGCCTAAAATATATAATCCACCCGCTTTTACTGATTCAGGATTCAATTTAATATCAGTACCACGGCCAGCCATATTAGTTGCGATAGTTACTTTACCAAATTCACCCGCATGTTCCACAATTTCTGCTTCGCGTTGGTGATGCTTTGCATTGAGTACATCATGCGGAATACCACTTGCCGTGAGAATGTCACTTAATAATTCTGAAGTTTCAATCGCGATCGTACCAATGAGCACCGGCTGCCCTTTTTTGTGCCGCTCTTTCACATCTTGCACAATCGCTTTATATTTTGCATTTTTGGTCAAGAAAATCAGATCAGGCTTATCAAGACGGATCATCGGCTTATTAGTAGGAATTGATACCACATCCAAATTATAGGTGCGGTAAAATTCTTCTGCTTCTGTTTGTGCCGTACCGGTCATACCAGCTAATTTTTTATATAATCTAAAATAGTTTTGAAGTGTAATTGCTGCAAGAGTTTGCGTCTCTTTTTCAATATCAACAGCTTCTTTTGCCTCAAGCGCCTGATGCAGGCCATCGCTATAGCGGCGTCCGGGCAAAATACGACCAGTGAATTCATCCACAATAAGAACTTCCCCATCGCGCACCACATAATCCACATCTTTTTTAAAGAGTGAATGCGCACGCAATGCTTGATTCACATGATGCAATATGTTTAAGCTTTCTACCGCATATAAATTAGGGATATTAAGTGCTTTTTCGCATTTATCATTACCACTTTCGGTTAGCTGTACACTCCGTTGCTTTTCATCAACTTCGTAATCTACTCCCTTTTCTAATCTACGTACTACTTTATCGCAAATGAGATAGAGCTGGCTACTTTCACCCGATGCACCTGAGATAATTAAGGGAGTACGCGCCTCATCGATCAAAATTGAATCTACCTCATCCACAATTGCATATGAAAGTTCCCGCTGCACATAATCTTCCAGGCGGAATTTCATATTATCACGCAGATAATCGAATCCTAATTCATTATTGGTCGCATAGAGAATATCGCAGGCATATTGTTTTTTTCGCTCAGAATCTTCCATGTGGTTTTGCAAGCATCCCACAGTAAGACCTAAGGAAGTAAAAATTTGACTCATCCATTCAGAGTCACGTTTTGCCAAATAATCGTTAACAGTCACTAGCGTGGCACCTTTGCCCGCGAGCGCATTCAAATAGAGAGGTAATGTTGCGGTAAGCGTTTTACCTTCTCCTGTTTTCATCTCAGCAATTTTTCCTTGATGGAGCACTATACCCCCAATCAACTGCACATCATAATGGCGCTGGCCAATTCTGCGCTTAGAAGCCTCACGCACCACTGCAAAGGCTTCAGGAAGAATATCATCGAGCGTTTCACCTTTAGCCAATCGCTCCTTAAATTCCACCGTCTTTGCTGCCAAAGACTCATCAGAAAGAGCACTAATACCCGGTTCGAGCGCATTAATCTTCTCAACAATGGGCTGAATTTTGCGCAACTGGCGCGCATTATTCGTACCCAAAATTATGGCTAAAATACGTGCAATCATGAAATAATCCCTTATGCTCTGCGAAAAATTTGGAAAACAAAATTATCCTATCACAGAAGCGTAAATTCAACAATCTTTATGCGTAAAACTGATTCAATAAAATCTTATGACAAAGCTACAAATGCTTAGTTTCAACAGAATATTGCAGTCCTGCTTTTCATCTTACTAAAGTAGCTATGAGAAATTGCAAAAAGGGTTACCATGAAAACATTATTTTTTCTATTATTTTTATCTTGTATTATTCATTCTATGGAGCGTCCGCCTGTAGCCAGCCAAAGATCACCAAAAATCTCGCGAAGCGAGTTTCAAGAAGGAATATCTCATCCGGCAAGCCCGAGCTCATCAGATGGCAGCGCCACCCCATCTGGATCCGGTAAAAGAAAAGAACGAGAGCCAATCCGTGCATTAAAAAAACCACGAGGACAACAGCAAAGTTTTTCTATCGCTTACTATTTACAGCATAACCCTCAAGAAATTTTGAGCAGAATTCAAGGCAGCACACTTGATCTTTCTCATATGAATCTTGCAAGTTTAGATGGATTATTAAAAATACCGGGAATTTCTCATATTAGAAATCTAAGCTTTGCGCATAATCATATCAGAGAAATACATCGAGAAGATTTTTCTGGGCTTAGCCATTTAATTTCGCTTGATCTTTCCAGTAATTTATTTGAATTTCTTACCACCGATAGCTTTGCACAATTAGAAAATCTTACTCATCTCTTTTTAAATGATAATATCATTCGCACCATACAACATGATGCCTTTGCCGGGCTAAATAATCTCAAACATCTTTCTTTAGCCCATAATCGATTGCAAGAAATATATCCACAACTATTTACAGGAGTTCCCCATCTTGAGCAATTAGATCTTAATAATAATCAAATTAAAAATATTGAACCTCATGCTTTTTCTTCACTTGCTTTTCTTAAAAAACTTAAACTCAATAAAAATCAACTCACTAAACTCACCGGCCCCATGTTTGAGGGCACTAAATTCCAACGTGAACAAATAAGAGGCCGTGATAAATTAAGTGCATTAACAGAGCTTGATTTGCGCGATAATAAGCTCACAGAAATTCCCACCAGCATTTTAGCCCACTTGCCTCAAATTGAAATCCTTTTACTCGCTAATAATATGATTGCCCAATTAACCGCACAAAATATTACCGCCCTTAAAAAAGCCTCAACACTAAAATCCTTAGATTTAGTAAATAATAAGCTCAAGGATGCAGATTTAAAAAAATTGCAAGACGCACTCCCTCGCGTAAAAATAACTGCCACCGTTGCCATGGAAACTACTCATGCAGTAGAAGAATTCATGGGGCAATTTGCCGCAGCTAAAAGCATGAGTGATATTGAACAAAAGTTGATAGAAGAACAAGAAGAAGCTGAAGAATTCGCACGCACTTCTTTAACTCGGCTTCATGGCTCACCAAGAGGCCTATTAAACGACGAAAATTTTGATTTCCGCTCTCTCATTCATGGCACATACGGCAAATGGTATGAATTAAACAATCTTAATCTGACCAGTTTAGATGGTTTGCTAGAAATCCCGTATATACACGATGTATTTCGCATTTATCTTCATAAAAATAAATTAAAAACAGTTCCCGCGAATGCATTTGCAGGGCTTACTCAATTAGAAGATATCCATTTAAGCTCAAATCAAATAGAAACATTCGATCCGCATGCCTTTGATGGACTTCTCAAATTAGACTCCGTGTATCTCGATGCCAATCGAATAGTAGTATTAACTCCTGAAATGATGAAACAATTTAAAAATATAAAAGGACTCATTCTTTCAGATAATAATATTAGCCAATTGCCTCCTTATATTTTTAAAGATTTAACTCAACTAAAAAGCCTATGGTTGGGCCATAATTCTCTCACACAATTAACCCCTGAAATGTTGGTCGGTCTAGAAAATCTTGAGTCACTCGCGCTGCCAAAAACCCAATTTACGTATTTGGATCCGGTGCTTTTCAAACCACTTAAAAAATTAAAACATCTGAATCTTGCAGCCATCCCTCTTTCACCAGAAAATAAGGAAGCCATCAAAAAAGCATTGCCAGGAGTATATATATTATTTTAATACCACAATAGAAATCTGCCGACCCGCATGAGTATGCTGCCTGCGATGGGAAAAAAAGTGATGATCACAGATTGTGCAAAAATTAAACTTAGCATGAATTTGCGCACTTCTAATCCCCAACTCTTTCATTTGCAATTGAATCAATTGCACTACATCAAAATACCAGTGGCCCCCCTTTTGAATCATTACTTTCTCAAGATATGCCGATGGTATATGCAGTGCAAAATCTTCTTGCACCTGATAGCAGCAAACTTTTGCACTGGGGCCAATAAATAATTGCATATGACGTGCATCACTTTTCCATAAAGATCGCATCTGCTCAAAAGCTTTTGGCACAATTGCACCAACAGCACCACGCCAGCCGGCATGCGCCATTCCCACTGCGTGATTTTTTTCATCATATAAAACTAATGGTACACAATCAGCCGTAAGCACTCCCAAGCCTACCTGTGGTTGATTAGTGATTAAATAATCACCATCAATAGAAAATGAAATATCGCCGTTGGTAATTACCGATCCTTGGGTTCCATGTGTTTGATTAAGCGCCGACAAGCGTGACACACCAATTTTTTGCGCCACTGATTTAAACGGCTCAACATTCACTAATTGTGCAGTCGTAGGAACGCAATGTAATTGTTTGGAAATATTATCGGTAGCGTCACCAAAGTAAATTTGAAGTCTATCTGTTTTATGCGTGAGCATATTTATACATACACATTTACTCGAGTGGGCGCCTGATTTATTAAAATTTGATTTTGTTGCTGCTGCAATTGATTTTGTTTAGCAAGCTCATATGCTTGCTGTTGCATCGCCTGCGCTTGTAAATGTGCTGCATGCGCCTGAGCAATGGCCGCATCTGCTTTTGCTTTCTCTGCCGCAATGCGCTCCCGTTCAAGCATTTCCTTTTTATAATCTCGCAACTCTTGGCGATATGCTTCTTCTGATACCACTATGTGATAAATAGTTTCCATCTGTTGCAACAATAAATGAGCCCCTTTTTCTCGGTTGTGATACTTATAAGCTAATTTATCAATCAACTGCTTAAGATTTTTTACATCTCTTTCGAGCTGTTCAATATAATTCATATAGGGATAACTGATTCGCTCATACGCAGCTTTTTTCATTACTGCCATGCGTAGTGCTTCTCTCACATACGCCGAATTCGTTGTATAATTTTCTAATGAGGTAATTTCAAACTCATACGCGCGCAACATACGAGATTCAAAATCAAACAAATTAAAATAAGAAGAATGTTCACGCAAAAATTCTGCAACGAACACAATTTCTGTATGCAATACTCCCAACTCATCACTAATTTTCTCTAAACTGCCAATGATCGGTTCATGTAACTGTTTTTTTCTCAATTCATTTGCCCGCTTGCTTGCCATCTTACCCGCATCGGCAACCATTTGTGCGTAATCCACAAAAGTGTGCCCACCGGGAATTTTATAGAGTTTACTCACGGCAAAATGGTATAGAAATTCTTCACTAGCATCTTGAATCACTTTTTGCTGCTCTTTTCTTGATTCAGGAAACTGCCCCAATCCTTTTTTTACTGCTTGAATGTATTTATCAGTTTTACCGCAAACATCTGAAAAACAGATTTTTGCTTCATGCAAAACTTGTTCATCAGTCTTGGTGAACAGCCAATCACATGCTTTATAAAATCCATATGCAGCCGCTGCCATAAGCCCAACTGCAGCAATTGTCTCAAAAATAGTGGATGAATTTGAATTATGGAAATGCCGAGGGTTAGGTAGCGAATACGTTGAATTACCGATTAATAACGCACATAACAAATAGTATTTGCAAACAGAAGACAATATCATATAAACCTCGTAAGTATAGTGAATTAAATCTTCATAAGCGTAAAAGCTGATGATAAAAAAGTAAATGAAATAGCATGTTTTAGTAAAAAAGGGGTCCTTCATGAATCGTTTTATCATGATATTAGTTTTTAATTGTGTATTTTGGTCAGCAGAAAATTACTCGTTTGATTGCTTAAGCTTTAATTTCCATCGCGATATGCCAAAAATAAAAAGCATCCTCAAAAAAGAATGGTCCAAACTATTTCTTTCCCCTTACTATGATGAAAATTTGATACATAAGATGTTTTTTAAAAAACATCCCGGTGACACTTCCGTTACTCATACCACCGCAACTATAGATGTGCTCTATCAAGATGATCATTTGGTGGGATTTGTAACTTACTATGTAAAAGCCTCTAAAGTGGGCCACTTGGAACTTTTATGTGTGGATTCGGCACATCGCAAAAAAGGATATGGTACATTTTTAATTGAATATGTGATTAATGAAGTAAAAAAACAAGGATGCACAACTCTGCAATTATATGTGTATACCAGTAATCCTAATGCTATTACATACTATAAACATTTAGGATTTGGCATTAAAGCCAACTTTGGCAGTTATATTTTGATGTATAAGCAGATTTAACTATTCCCCTTCGACTTAAATTCTCTATTTAGACTCTGCCTTCGCTTGAATCGAACGGGATCACAATGTTTAAACAAACATTGCATTTATTTTCACTTTTTTTATCCTAGTGAGAATGTTTAACTACTTTTTCAACTAGGCATTATATGCAAAAATATTTTTTACTTCTCGCGATATTTTCATTCCCTTTATTTTCTATGTATTCCCCAATTTCTACCAGTTCTTCATCTACTGAGGAATTATATGCTGAATTTGATGAAACTCCGGTGTGTTCAAATTCTTTAACAATCGTTGAGAAAAATTTTTTTCGTGATAAAGAAAATCGTCCCCGTTGGTATGAATTAGAGGTGGTATTAAGCAATAATGATAGAATAACGTATACCGAATTTCCGCAACTAAATAATGCAAGCGCATGTATTTACGCGCAATTTATTAGCCCCCACTGTGAAGTACGTTTTAATGCTCCGCTCGAGTGGCAAGAATTCATGAAAGAATTATATCAAAACCACTTTTCAAGAAAAAAAAGCAGCTTATGAAATCTATTTTTAAAGCAATTATTTTCACCGGTATTATACTCTCATTTTTTTCTTCTGCTCACGCAATATGGACCGAAGCAGCAGAAAATGCAGGTCAACATATAATAAAGATATTAGAAATAGAGCTTGAAAAAGCCTATTCTCAAGAAAATTACTGCAATCATATTGACGATCAGTATGGGCTCTTTCACTATGTGCTCAAAATTGAACGCGCCAATTTTGCGCCGGCAAATTTTAGTATTGAAAGTGAAAATCAAGAATTAAAAGCTTATTTTGATAGATTTAAATATTATATAGTGAAATACAAAGAATAAATTCATAAACTTAGGAAGTTTTGCTCAAAGCCAAAGGTTCAGTATACCCTAAAGATGTAAAAAACGAGGGCGTCTATATGACGCCCCTAATTCTTATTCTAACTCTTTTTCACCATGAGATTTTGCACGCATAAAAGTAGGTGCATCAAGCTCATCGCCTTCTACTAAAAGCTCGGTCACTGTCGACATTTCATGATTCTTTTTATAGGAAGAAAGTACCGTAGCAATCGGCTGCTTTTCTATTATCGGATCAGGCTTTGCCGCAGGCTTTACTTCTACCATCGGCTCAACCGGGCATTGCAAATCGCAGGTAGCTCCCGTCACCTTAATCTCTTGCCCAACTGCTAATGCACGCTGCGCATCTTCAAAACCGGTAGCGATGATCGTAACTTGCACATCATCGCCCAAGCTATTATCAATGACGGAGCCCAAAATAATTTGTGCATCCGGATCCGCTTGATCATAAATCACTGAAGCAGCTTGAGAAATCTCATGCAAGCTTAAATTTTTGCTGCCGGTAATATTTAAAAGCACACTGCGTGAACCTTTCATATTCATGCTCTCAAGCAATGGGGATGAAATTGCCGCAAGAGTTGCTTCAAGCGCGCGATCGGGCCCGCTGGCGCGTGCAGTTCCCATAATTGCAAGTCCACGATCTTTCATAATAGTACGTACATCAGCAAAATCTACATTAATATGGCCCGGCTTAGTAATAATCTCAGAAATACTTTTAACTGATTGGCCAAGCACCGCATTAATTAAATTAAATGCATCGATCATAGAAGTGCTTGCATCAACCACATTTAATAAATTCTGATTTGGCATAATAATAAGCGTATCCACATATTGTTTTAATACTTTTGCCGCTTCATCAGCAATCGCAGCACGTTTTTTGCCTTCAAAATCAAATGGTTTGGTTACCACCGCAATTGTTAAAATGCCACGCTCTTTTAAGGCCTTGGCAATTACCGGCAATGCACCTGAACCGGTGCCACCACCAAGCCCTGCGGCAAGAAACACGATATCTGCATCTTCCACATGCTCCATAATATCATGCAGTGTTTCTTCAGCCGCGCGCTTGCCTGCTTCAGGATTTGCACCGGCGCCCATACCTTTAGCAGATCGAGCACCAAGTCTAATTTTTACTGGAGATTTTGAATTTTCTAATGCTTGTGCATCAGTGTTTACCACTACACATTCAATACCTTCACAACCAGCCTCAATAATGCTATTTACCGTATTTCCACCGGCTCCGCCTACCCCAATAACTTTTATTTTTGCGGTAGCTTCGCGCGTAAGCTCAATGCTATCAAATTCTATCATAATTACTCTCCCCTATATTAAAAGAAATCTGTTACCCATGATTTCATGCGATTTAATATTCTATTAAATGTTGGGCCCGAAATCGTATCCATTGCATGTGCACGCTGCTCAAGCACTTGCTTTAGTAGGCCATAACCGGTCGCAAAAATCGGGCTTTGAAGCATTTGAGGAAGATCATGATCAACTCGCACCATGCCAATACGCACCGGTATATTAAATAGTTCTTCAGCTAGCTCTCTCATTCCCGGCAATAAGGAACCACCACCGGTAAGCACCAATCCGGATGGCATCATATGAGTAAGTTTTCTTGAAATTATTTCTTCATGCACTAATGATAAAAGTTCCTGAGCACGCGGTGCCAAAATCTCCAACAAATCAGATCGCATAATTGTTTGATCAACACCACCTTGCACTGCTTCAAGATGAATATAATCATTATTTTCAAGTAAACTCGGATGCGTTAACCCAAATTCTTTTTTAATACGTTCTGCTTCTTTTATCGTGGTACGCAATCCAACAGCCATATCATTCGTAAAATGATTGCCCGCCACGGGAAGCACATAGGTATGCCGAATATTTCCATTTTGATAAATTGCTAAATCAGAAGTGCCACCTCCAATATCGAGCATAGCCACTCCAATCTCACGCTCATCTTCGGAAAGCACAGCCGATGCGGATGCTAATTGCTCAAGCACAATATCGGTAACTTTTACATCTGCCATCTGGCAACATTTGACCAAATTTTGCACCGATGCAATAGCTCCCATAATTATATGCGCCTGCACTTCCAAGCGAATTCCATGCATACCAATGGGGTTTTGAACCTTTTCTCGCGAATCAATAATATAATATTGTGGCAAGGCATGTAAAATTTGTGTGCCCTCAGGAATTGCTACTGCGCGTGCCGCATTCATTACTGCGGCAACTTCTGCTTCGCGCACATCACCGTTTTTAATGGCAACCATACCCTGTGAATTGGTAGATTGAATATGCCCGCCTGAAATTCCGATCGCAGCAGTATTAATGGTAACATTTGCCATTAATTCAGCTTCTTTGATTGCCGCCTTGATAGAATGCACGGTTTTTTTTATATCAACTACCACCCCTTTTTTCAAACCATCAGAGGGCGACTTCCCCACTCCAATAATCTCAAGGTGATCCTTATCTAATACCTGAGCCACTAAAACACAAATCTTAGTGGTTCCCACATCAATCGAGACAACAAGCCGATCAGAAAAAACTTTAGCCATACCAAGCCCCCCCTTTATGCGAGCTTATAATTATTTGTTTATCAAAACGTATGTCAGCACACCATGATACTCGAGCCGTCCCTTGCTCAAGGTTGATTTTTTGATCAACAATGTGCGTACATACCTGAATTATTTCCCCATTTACCGGTGTAGTTATACCAGCCAAAATTGTTTGTGTAGGTGTATTTTTGTTTTGTAAATAAATTTGGTAATCATCATGCCATGTGATAAAAAAATTATTTAATACGTGACTATCTAGTTGTTGCAACCAAGTTACAAATTCTTTTGATAATGAAAAGGAATCAGTGTGTTTTGCCAATTGCACCTGCGGAACTTTTTTTATTGCGTTATCTGCAAAATGATATGCGTGTACCAGATTGCCATTTTCTAAAAGTACGCCTTGTTCGGCAATCCGCATATAAGGAGCGTGTATATCAATTGCAATTTTTAATTTCTGATCAGCGCATCTGATGATAGCAATATTTTTTATTGCGGGGCAGGCCTTTAAAAGTTGCTCGCTCAATGTATTGCATGATTTATTATAATTTTGCGCAACAATTTTTTTGAGGATCTTTTTCGATGAAGAAGATACTAATGGATCAATAGAGAGTTGATATGAATCCATGGCAAAAATTGCATCACATGCGCGCCAGCAGCAAAACACTCCCAGCACCATACTCAATGATGCGGTCAATATGAGCAAAGCAACACGTGATCCCTTCATTATCTCCCCTCAGTCTATAACCTTTTTTTACGCGCAAAACGTAATCATTCTTCTCCTTTCTATCTTTTTCTTGATAAAATAGTCAATAATTTTAAGTTTTTGAGATAAAACACTTTCTAAACAATGCAACTCCAGGAAAAATAGTGACCTTAAAAAAAATTCTTTTTGTAACAACTTTATTGGGATCGTTTTCATGCCATCCTTTTTCTCTTTCAGATTTTTTGCGCGCTCAAACACCCGCGCGAAAATCAGCACTTTATAAAATGGGTGTAGGAGTTGCCATCGCCACACCCACAATTATAGCCATTGATTCATTGCCGATTGCTTTCATACAACGTTTGGGCGGACTGGCAGGAGGTGGAATTGCCATTTCAGGTTTTTATTCACTTTTTATCGCATTAACCGCGGATGAAAAAAATTCATTACCATCAAGGACCCTCAAATATGACAATTTTATTCATACCGTTGGTACTAATAAAAAATTTCTTATCGGTGCTGCATGTGCAGCAGGTGCAATCGCATTACAACAGGCAAGCGAGTCTCCGTATCCGTCTGATACTACTATAGCTTGCACATTGTTGGGAATGGGGTTTATGGGGTGGGCTTTGGGTGAACAGTTTAATAAAGATTATATGCCGCACATTATTGCGTTTTTTAATAAATGAGAATCAAAATTCGGAAATTATGAATTTAAAAAAATTCCTTTTTTGCATTACAACTATGTTTCATTTAACAATATTCTCCTTTTCTTTTTCGAACCTTTTTAAAACACAAACACATAAAGATCTAGCTCACGAAGAAATTTACGAATGCATTAGAAATAAGACATCTTTGGGCACTCTTTTAGGTGGATGCGCTAGTGGGCTATTGGTCAATTCTCTGGTTTTAAATCGCGAATTGTCATCTTGGATCACGATTCCCCCTATTAGTTTGTTGATAATCGCCAGTATTGCAGAGCTTTCTTCTGCACTCGAACTATATATTAGACATACAACTCCTGAAAAAAGCGCGCTACGCATAGCTCAGATTAAATCTGGTTCAAATTATTTCCAAGAAATTGAACAGTGGCGCAAGATGAATATTGCCCGGCACAACATACTACACGATAAGCAATTATATGTTGGAACAGCTGCAATTCTTGCAGGATTTTTAATGAGCTATACAGAATTAGACAATAAAAATCCTGCCTTAATTTTAACAGTGGCAGGTATAGGAATTATTGCAGAAAAAATTATATCCGAGTTAACAAAATCATAGTTGTTGAAAATTCGTATCTTCTAAAATTTGAATTTTATTAAATTCTTGCTCCACCTGTGCCAGATCTTGCTTTTTTTGCTCAACTAATTGAGTAATTGGCTCACTTAATCTTTTTGATCTTCGGTACAAATAACCACTAATTTGAAAAGCGACTTGCACAACCAAAATCGAAGGGAACACAATCATACTCGGCGTCCATGCATGGAGCATTTGCTTTGGATACATCTGATCATTGTAATAATCCACCTGACTCATGCAAAAGGCATCAATCAAATTCTGGCAACAATCATACATATCTTTTATTTGGGTCTCATTATGAGGATTAAAAATCACACATGGAATATGTGTTTGCAATGAGGATTGAGTACAATTAGCAAACATTTGAGCCTCTTGCCTCATGGTTTAAATATCACATGGATATTGAGTTGAAAGGCGGGAAGGGCTTTTGCCATTGCAATACAGCAAGATTATTCCACCGGCAAAAACTGTTGCTATCACATTTGCCCATTGTGGCAGAAATTTACAACAATTATCCGCGCATAAACATTCAGCAGTAATACTCCCCGGCATACTCAGTTTTCTTAACCATTCTTGGCGATCCTGCTCTTTAGCTATTGCTGCATCAATTTCAACAAAAAGTTGACGCGTAAATTGCAATTTTTCTCGCAGTTGCTCGTGAGTTGATTTGCTCATTTGTTTATTGCTGCAACATTGTTGCAAATAAAGCCTATTTACCCATTCAAATTCTTTTTCAAAAGAAGATTTAACCAGCTCAACTTCTTTTTTATTTATTGCTGTCCATAACGTGTTTCTTCTTTTTTGATGATCCTGATTTCCAGTCAAGGATATATCAGGCGAAGGAGTATTAGAACGCACAGAAAGTGAAGTATATTTTCGCATTAAAAGAGGATCAGCTTCAGAGCAACAAATCATGTTTACAATAATACTTAATGGAAATATCAAAATTAGATATTTTTTATTTCGCATTATACCTCATTCATCTATCGCCATTGAATTGTCTAGTGCAACTGGCTTTTTGGGGTGCAAAGCACGAGCTATCCATTTTCCCAAAAGCCATCCTGCTTGAAAGCCGGTGGTTACTACCGCTGCCACCATTAACGGTGTCCATGCAGCAATTCTCTTGCCGGGCAGCTGGTGATTATACTCATCTTTTTCTATGCCACAATATTGATCTATGAGCGAACTGATACATTTATTCCAGCCTGGTTTGTCTAAAGCACAAGGAAGGTTAGTTTTTATACATTCTTCCGTGAGTAATGAGATATATTTCCTTTCACATTGGGGATCATCAAAGCCCAATGGTTGTGTAAGCACTCCATATATTACCGGGCCTCCTAATACCAATACAGAAACCCCCGGACTCACCATTAAAACAGTATCCGATTCATCACATAGTAAAGGCATCTGCTCGATAGGAACAATAACCTTGTTTTCCATTCCTTTAGTTAAAAAACAAATTAAAAATGATAGAGCTATTATTTTTTTCATACAATTTCCTCTGTTGCTACTATTTCTTGCCCCACAAGCAGTGGCTGCACTGACACGCAAGTTCTATTGCGCAAATATCGGCGTATCTTATAGCCCGCAATAATACCCAGTTGAATTGCTACTATACTCGGCGCTGTGATCAAAAAAGGTCCCCAAGCATCCCAAAGTGCTTGCGCACGCAATACAGGATACATTTCTTTATTATACCTCAATCCTTCTTGAAAACATTTTAGGTCTCCTTCGGCAAAACAAAGATTAGAAACTTGGACCCCTCCTAGTTGAGTATTATTGTATGGCTTATCATTCATTTTTGATTGAGATATACACCAATTAATCCAATCCGTTCCTCGTGAATCATTAAAAAATACATCAGCTTTAAAGCATGAAGTATCAACAACTTTTTCAGGATATTTACGAGGTTTCTCAGCATCAAGACTAGCTAACCCCCAGGACAACGTCAGCGCAAATGCAACCGTTGATCCTACTGCATTGAATAACATAAGCAAAGTATTACAAGTTTCTTCAGAAAACTCTTCCGTATAATCTTTTAGCGCTGGACAAAATCTAGTATTTTCCATGCGTTCTTTAATTTCACGTAATGCATTGACTATAAAAAAGGGTTTTGTCATCTGACGCGAAAGCCCAGAAGCTTCATACATTTCAGGCACCCAACGCATTTCATGCGCGTGCACTGATCTTGCTAACTCATCTTCGATGCTACTTAGTGAAACTTGCTCGCGCTCTTGCTGCTTTTGCCGATCCTGTATTACTTGAAGCTCCATTGCTGCCATACATGAGAAAAAAATCGCACATACTATTATTTGTTTCATCAGAAATCCTTTGGTGGTTATACTATAGGTATTGCGCTGACAAGTTATACCACTATTGATAAAGAATATAAACAATTTATTGAGCTATCTATGAAATTACATTTTCTTTTTTTTCTGCTATTTATTAATTTCCTGTCTATCAAAACCATGGAAACCCTCAATTCTGCCACTGAAAACATTTCATGCGAAGCAATGCCTCTGTGGCGACCAAACTCAAATGAATTAATTATACAAAAAAGTATCCCTCACAAACCAAAAGTGGATCCAAATAATCCTGACAAATTTTTGCCTGCCATCGGCCTCTTATCACAACTTTGTGTTTACAACATTCTTACAAAAACTGAAAAACCGCTAGAAGATAGCTATAAACCATATTTTCTTTCTCGTTGTAGCGCAAAAGGAACTTATTTAGCTGCAATGGCTGCTCAATTGTCCATTCTTGATGAATCTACTAATCAAATTAAAAATGTATCAAATTCAGTTAGTATTTGGAACTTATCTACTCAAGCTAAAATAGCTCACTTTTTTACACACGATCCATCATTTGTGATAAGCCCAGAAGAAAAATATATTGGATCAAGTGGCCATGAAACAAGAAATCTGGTAATCCGTTCTATGGTAACGGGGGATATAATACATACATTTACCCGTCGCGATCAACATTCACTGGCACCTACTCCTCTTCATTCCCATGAAATTGTCTTTAGCCCTGATGATCAATGGGTAGCTATTGAAGATCATGGAATTATTCAGATACAGAATATGGACAATCCTACTCCATTTCCCATTTCGATCGAAGGATATATGCCACAATTTGGCACTCACAATAAATTAATAATGCGACAAGGAACAACATTACTTTTTTGTGACACAAGTAATTTCAAATCGGGAACGTTTAACATTGTTCCCTATAAAGATCTTCCTAATTTTAGACGTGATAGCAAATTTCTAATCAGCAAAGATTGCCTAAAAGTGCTTATTCCTATTGCGCCCCATACCCTTAATGGCCGATATCAACGATTTGACTGTTCAAAATTAGAACTATTACCCGGAACATACAATATTATTGCAACTTCAGATGATTTTTCCCTGTTTGCTACTAAAACTTTCGAAGAAACTTTTATATCATCTTTTGAAGAAAATACTTTGGAAGATCGAAAAGATGGGAAGCATTATTGTATAAAATTCCTCCTTGATCATGCCTTTTTCTCAGCTGATAACCAATATCTATTTTTAGAAAACACAAGGACTATCATTATCTGGTGCTTAAAAAAAGGAATTCATTGTTTCATAAAAACTTCAATTCCAGGCTTTCCTCTTTATA
This sequence comes from Candidatus Babeliales bacterium, assembly GCA_045863215.1. Lineage (GTDB taxonomy): Bacteria > Babelota > Babeliae > Babelales > Vermiphilaceae > BTUB01. The sequence continues at coordinate 20,875 of BTUB01000006.1, forward strand.
AGAGTAGCTGCAGCCCTGATAGCACTCATTTATTGGTCCGCTCCAGCACAGATCAAGCAATTTTAATTGATTTGCGTGCACTTACCTATAAATCAATTAATTAAGAGACAATCAGATTCTTTTTTGCTGTGTACCGATTAAAAACAGTAATATTCCTGCTGCAACCGAAGCATTATAAGAAATATCAGCAGTTTTTTGAGGCAAGGTGATTTGAGTACCTGCTTTGAGCACTTGTGGCTGAATACCTTCCCCTTCTGAGCCAATCACCATACATATCGAGCTTTCAAATTTAGTCTCAAGCACATTTTGGCCACCAAACGCTGCTAAATAAATATGATAGCCAGACACTTTAAGATCTTGCACGGCTGCAGGAGTTGAAGGAGCAATCATAATTTCTAAATGTTCAGCCAGACCCGCTGAAGATTTGAGTGCGACCGCATTTAAAGGAGCCGCTCCACGAGATACGAGTACCACTCCTTGCACACCGGTGCAATAGGCTGAGCGCAAAATGGCCCCCACATTTCTTGGATCTTGCACCCCATCAAGAAGCACTAAAAATTGCTGTTTTTGTGGATCGAATGCTTTACTTCTAAATGGAAAATTCTGCACCCAAGCAACAATCCCTTGATGATCAGAAGTTTTTGCCATATTAGTAAGCACATCACGATCCACATATTGAATAGGGATTGATCTTTCCGGAAACAGTTTTTCTATTTTTGCCCATGCTTTGGGAACCGGGCGCGTTGTGTAAATAGAGATCACCTTGCGGCGCTTGGCCTTTAATATTTCAATTAAGGGATTTACGCCATATATTAATTCGCCTTGGGCTTTTTGTTTTTTATCCATTTTCTTTTTACTTAATATGAGTTGCTTTGTTCTATAAATGAGATATTCCCAACGCTACTTCTCTTAAATAAAATTGGGTTTTTTATTAAGGATACGGATTTTAAAGCTAAGCGCAACTAAACAGGTTCAGTTTTTTTGATCAAAATTGAATATATACCAGATAAATTGCCTTAACTGAATCATTGCAGTTTTCAAAGCTACGGTGATTCCTAAAAAACCAAAAAGTGCTTGTTAAGGCATTTAATCATAAAAAATTATCTTATTCCGTCTAAATCTCTTATTTGCTTTGCAAGCTTTTCACAGTCTTTATTCAATCGATTTATATATAAGGCTGAGACTAAACTAACTAATGAACACAAAAATCCACAACGAGAGTATTTTAAATCCGCATCCACAGAAAGATTTTTATCAAGAGCAAGTTGACACATGCAATATAATGTTCCAAGTAGGAAAATACCATTAACAAAATGAGTTATCGTGGTTAATTTTTTGTTAAGAATTAACCTTGCATTTATGTGGTCCGGTTTAGAAACAATGCCCATATTTTTTTCATGAGCCAAACCTAGATTGGTTAAATTAATCAATAAATATATTTTCAAAAATCTCATATTATTTTCAAGCAAAAACTAAATTTTTTTCATCATCTCTAAATCTGAGGACTCATTTACTGGTTTTGATGATCCCACCATATCATTACGAAACTGTTGTATTTTTACGGCCGCTTCTAATATACCAAGAATTCCCATACCCATTTTATAGAAAAAAGTTTCTGATGGAATCCAACTTATATTCGTATTATCGGCTTCTTTTTTTCTTGCTAAAGATCGCTTTATTGCTTCTTCCACATCTTTTTTAGTGATTACGTGTGGATTAGCATTTCTTGCGATAGAAATTTCTTTGGCTTCAGTTATTACATGCACCAATTCTCTTATAGAAATCTTTGATGTTTTTTTTGCAGCTGTTATCAAAAATTTCTCATCGCATTCATGAATTACACCTTCTAAATAATGCATAAATATTTGTTTTCTCAGCGAAACATTTTCATTTGAAACAATCTTTAAAGTGAGTTGGGAAAATCGCGTTCTTACTGGGTCAGGTAATTTTTCTATTTTATTGGTAATACCAATAATTAAAACGTGAGGGGAAACCTTATGTAGATCATCCAAAGTTGCCCATACTTGTGCTGGTGTATTTATGTCAGGGCTGTTCTTATTTTGCTCTCCCATGATGCAATCCATTTCATCTATTACAAGCACACTATTATACTGGAGCTGTTCATCAATAATTCGTCTAAAATTACTACTTGCAGAATTTGCATATTCATTGGCAAGCTTTCCTGCATTTATATATAGTAATGGTCTTCCCAAATCCTGAGCCATTACTTGTGCTAATGTTGTCTTTCCACTACCACTTGGCCCATAAAAAAGAAATTTTCTTCCTTGCAAGCATTGTGGATCTTTACTATTTTTTAACACCCATAGCTTTTCTCTAATAATGTCTGGAGCAGAATTAAGTATTAGCTTACAAAACTCTGCTGAGAACTGACCGGCACTATAAGATACATTTGTTGGTTTTTGCGCATAGCTTTTAAGAATATCTTCAACTGATGCGTTATTAGCATGCACTATATTAATTAATTGAATTGCGATGCATATTCCTATTTTTTTCATGATTACCTGCTTTTGAGATGTTTTAACAAATTCGTGTAATATTAAAATAATAATTGTTATCCGTCAACAGTTACTCATGGTATTGATTTAAAAAACAGATTAAGCCCTATTGATTTCAATTTAAAACTATTGCCTTTTATAAAATTTTTTTATCACACTAGTGATATTAAAAAAGGAAAAAAATCTATGAAAAAGATTATACTTTTTACGCTTTTTGCAAGTAGCTTGCAAGCTCAAGTCCAAATCCCCAATTTTGAATTATGGAACAAGCACATTGAGCCACTTTATTTTAAAATGGCAGATTCTCCTGCAGCCGCAGTGCAAGGAATCTATACAGAAATTCGCCCAGGCAAACGGTTTACCACCAATGTTGATATCGCCAAGCCAATGGCTATAGGGATAAACCTAGGCAAAGCCCCAGCCAAAGGCGATCCGGTGGATGTTTATACCTTTGGCACGGGCAAAACATTATATCTTCGTTTTGGCCTGCCCGCAGAAAAAGAGAAATTTAAAGAAACCATAAAATCTTTGCTCTCTCGCACTTCCATTGAAGCAGATGGGTATATTTTTGGCCCTCAGGTGGGGCCTTTATTGGGTTTTAAGAGAATAACTGAACAAGGCTATCCTCTGAAAAATAATATTACTAAAAAAGATATTCGCAAAGAAACTAGAATTTATGAATCTAAATAAACCACATGTTGGAATTATCGGCGCCGGAGCATCGGGATTAGTAACCGCCTGGCTTTTAGAACAAGATTTTAATGTTACGCTTTTTGAAAAAGAAGATTATCTGGGCGGGCATATTGCTACCATTCCGGTAAAAGTAAATGGAAAAGAATATCCTATCGAAGCCGGTGCAGAATTTTTTTCTGATATGATGTTTCCTCAATTAAACAAGCTTCTTGAAATTCTAAAAATACCCACACGCAAATATCCTTTAAGCTATACCTTTTATAATACTATCAGTAATCACACACTCGTATTGCCTCCGGTTCAAGATAATCAGATCGTATGGCGCTCATGCACACCTGCGCATTGGTTTGATCTGATCCATTTCAAACAATTTATGGATAAAGGGCAGCTTACTCTAGACTTGCAAGATTATAATCTTACTCTGAGAGACTATGCAGATAAATTAGGACTTTCCACTGAATTTAAAGAACATTTTTTATATCCTTTTTTTGCTGCATCATGGGGAGTTTCGAGTCAAGAAATTCAACAATTTGCTGCTTACGATATTATTAAATGGGTACTTCTTAATAAACCAGCAAATATCTATGCAGCTCACTGGAATGAAATTCCCGGCGGCATGAGCAGCTATGTAAAAGCACTCACCCAACAACTAAAAAATACTCACATTATTACCCAATGTACGGTTAACGATATTACTCGCAATCCAAATGGATATACCATCCATACCAGAGATGCTGCCATCGACTGTAATCATTTGGTGCTTGCGACTAATGCATCAATTGCATCCGGTCTTTTAAAAAACATTCCATCATCGCAACCCACACAAGATGCACTTAATGCCATTGAATATTTCACCGCTCATATCGCCATTCACGGCGATACACGTTTACTTCCTCAAAATCCTTGCGATTGGTCAGCTGCAAATATTGCATACAATAATACCCATAGCGCACTTACCATTAGCAAACCGTGGATGCAAAAGGTGCCACTTTTTAGAAGCTGGATCACGTATAATGTATGGACTACTGCACCCAAAATAGTCCCGGAGCCTTTATATGCCTTACGTACATACTATCATCCGAAAGTAACACCCACCTATTTTGAGACACAAAAAAAGTTAGTGCAATTACAAGGAAAAAATAAATTGTGGATTGCCGGATTTTATACTCATGATACTGATTCACATAATAGTGCCGTAATTTCAGCAATAAATATTGCTAAAAGGCTCGCTCCCCACTCAGCACGATTATTACAACTAAGCTCTTGAAATTCTCACAAAAATTTTTTACTTAATAATTATAGATATTAACTAAACATTTTAATAAGGAGGCATTATATGCGCACTCTTCATTTACATTTGCTGCTTTCTTTCCTCATGAGCAGCAATTCTTTCATAATGAGTCATCCTCGTTCTATTTTCAAAGAAATGTTTGAAATGCTAGAAGAAATAGAACAAGTTCACGAACAAATGGAAAAACGATTTTCCCAACATTACCACGAATTGGGAGCATCCTCTTTTTCTAGTAAATCAATCTCTATGAAAATGAAAGAGGAAACTCTTGAAATAGCTTTTGCTTATAATTTGCCTAAAGATCGCAATTTTGACGCGCAATTTGATCAAGAAAGAAATGTTTTGAATATTTCAACTGCCTCAGGCAAAGTATCAATCCATGCTCAACAGACTCCTTATAAACAAACTTGCATTACTGCTCTTTTCAAATATCAAGAGCCACAACAAGTAGATAAGGATAAAATGATTGGCTCTCTCTATAGCCATTCTGAAGTTACTCAAACTATTGAGGGAGAAATTGAGCTTGCACACGCAACTATTGATTATGATATTGAAACACAAGAATTAATTATCACTATTCCACAACGCAAAAAGGTCCGCACTAAAATTCCGGTAAATTTTAAAGAACCAAAAGAAGGTAAATAAACAAGGCCCCGTTAATGCGGGGCCTTTTACTTTGCAGGAGTTATTAATGAAATTAATGGTTATTACTTTTTTTACTATTTCTCTTGCATGTATTGCATTAGAACATTCTAATTCTTCTAACTCATCCAATACAGGCCATTCACCCCGCTCACCACGCGAAGAATTGCAAATAGAAGGCGACGTAGAGCGAATTCAAGATCGTGATAGAAAAGGACGAGTAATTCGAGAGCTTTATAAAGCCACTCTTGCGAGCAACGCAGTAATTTCAGTAGATGCCACGTTTGATAAAAAAAATCATGCTTCTTACTTTGGTTTTTGGAGACGCGGGCAAAAACAACCTCAAACTATGAGCGCTGAATGTGCCAAAACTTATTTTGAAAAACTCAAACTCGCCTATTTGCAAAATAACCAATCAATACAATCCTAATTTTCTGGTATTAACAAAGCATTTGCTTATACTATTCATGTTATTTTCAAATCGCGGATTTTATATGAGTAAAAAAGTTTTTTTCGTATTCCTTGCATTGGCACCAGTTAGTATATTTTCAATGCTTGCATGTAAGCGCAGAAGACCCAGCGCTAAACTTACCGTTTTCGCAAAAAAACCCTCAGCAGTACCAGTAAAAGATATTCCAGCGATCGACATAGTTCCAGCTCCCAAACAGACAAGTCGCTACTTTATAGTAACCCCTCAAGATATTCTACATATTAATACTGCAAATATGCACATTGATAATCAAGATGTACTTGCATTTGAAGCAATTTTAAGAAATGGGGATGAAGTTGGTTGTTTTGAATTTCGTACCGAGCCTAAACAAATTATGGCATTTCTTTGGACAGTGCTTTTTGAGGAGCCCTTAGATCCTATCACCATTCCTATCGAAAACTTTGACATTATTAAAAA
>BTUB01000007.1:0-25896 GCA_045863215.1 Candidatus Babeliales bacterium
TCAGTACGAATTTCCGGATCCTGTGAAAAATAGAATACCAGTTTGGCCAATTCTATATGTGCATTTTCTGATCGATCTGATTCGAGCGTGTGTAAAAACACTTTTTGTAGTTGATTCGCTCTTATTTGCAAAGATATTACAAATAAAAGAAGTAATAACATTTTTTTCATGATTTTTCCTTATACAATTCGATCCGCGCAATATGCAAGCCTATGGGAACGTTCCCATGCGTGCAAAAAACTTTTTACCGAGTAGCGTTTGCGAACTAAGTGTGAGCTACTCATTGCCGGATCGTGGCATATAATTTCTTTTGTTTTTGGATCATATCCGATAACTACTAATAAATGTCCATTCTTATAAGGTCGCGGTGCGCCATGAATCTGCCCACGCACACTTACTACTACCGGTATATTTTTTACTAACTGTTTATGCAAATCTTTAAATGAATTAAGCCTTTTTATTGCATACAGTATTTTAGCTTCGGATATTTCAAATGCATGCGCGGTATTAAATGGCCAACTTCCATACTTATCCATACCTTGATCAAGTGATTTTTCCGCAAAATCTATCGGATCAATTCCTTTTGAAAGTAAATATGCAGTAAGCATAGCACAAGATGTGGGAGAACACAGTCCATCATTACGTGGATGATCCAATTCAAATTGTGAATATTGAGGAACTCCCGGTATCAATACTGATGCTAATCCAAGAATAGCGCTTTCTTTTTCAGGTCTAAATAAATGCAAATTAGCCAAATTAACCGCAAAAGCTTTTAGTTGATCAAAATGTGCACCTTCATGAGCCTCTACTTTAATGGCAAATCCATCGGCCAATAATAAGGGCTTTGATTCTAAGCGCACATGATGATAACTAGAAAGATGATCAGGATCAGTTTCAAAAGATTTTTGCACCTGAGATCCCCACATTGCCATCTGATGCCACTTGCTCCATTTTTGTGTTCGTGAATCCCTCACTTGTGCGTAAAAAGTAAAATAACCTTTTTTTGGGCGTAATGCATTCCAACTAAAAATTAATTGACTGAACTTGGGTAAATCTGCTTTTGCAAAGGCAATATGAGATTTTGTGCTATTTTCTAGTTGTTCTTGATTATTAAATGTTTTTCGATGAAACCAGGTCCATTGCTCAGTTTTCTGACTTTTCTTTTTTTTCACCATACTTTTGTTGGCGCCTTTGGCTTCCACCAACACAGGCACCAACAAAAAAGCATATAAAATAAATGAAAATTGCTTCATACTACATCCATAGACAATAATCATCTTTATTTACTAATATAATAGTTTGAATAAAAAAAATTTTTCAACGGTTTCACAGTGAAAGCAAAAGAGCTATGAATTACATGCATCTTTTGAGTAAAACTATTTTTTGCAAAAAAAATCATTCATACTAAACATGAAAAATATAAGGAAAGACTTAATGAACTCGTTATTTTCAATCAACTTAGTGGTCTTTTTATACGTTTCTATGGCATTTGCTCATCATCCAGCCATGGTTCGAGTACCAGTTGCCGATTTAGTAGGTGCCCCAATACATACTTTTCATTTAGCTAAAACAGTTAAAGAATCGTATGCCAAAATCGCTTATTGTGGTGTTGTGCCAACTCCCACACAAGGAACCCCCCGCATTCACCAGCTTTTATTGCATGAAACAGTCGAAATTGTTTCCGAAGATGGTGATGAAGTATGCATTATTATCCCACAACTTTTTTTCATCACTCACGAGCATCATAAACCACAAGCAATGTATTGGACGTTGAAAAAAAATCTTATTTCATTTGAAAAATTAGGAATTCAAAAGGAAAATCTCATTAAAATTCCTCAAAGCCCTTCTTATAAGAATCCGCTCCATATTAATCAGAATGCCAATACCGTAGCATTAACCAAACCTTTTTTTGATCCGATTACTCAGCAAACACTTTCTGCCGGAACTCGTTTTATTGTTGATATCAGTAAAAAACTGGAACAACATGCAGCAGTATTTGTCTATAATTCAAACATTGGTGGATTTAAAACCAGTTTTATCCCCCGTGATCGAATTATTCCAATTCAAAACCGCTCTATGCAACAAGCTATTACCTGTTTTGTATCACTTTTAAAGCAGTGGGCACATTGCCACAGCGGCTCAATTCCGTATGTATGGGGAGGCAGCAGCTTTACCCATTGTTGCAATCATCCTTTTAAAGAAACAAAAAAAAGACTCGTTAATGGAAAGTATATTGATGTGTATGAGCGAAACGAATGCAGCCAATATCCGCTGAGCGGATTCGATTGCGCAGGTATTATTAGTCGCGCAGCACAAATATGTGGAATACCTTATTATTTTAAAAATACGTATACACTCGCACACTATTTAAAATCTCTGAGTATTGATATGCATTTACAAGAAGGTGATCTTATTTGGATCCCCGGACACGTGATGATCGTTAGTGATCTCAAAAATAATAAAATTATTGAAGCACGTGGCTATTCAAGCAACTATGGTATTGTACATGAAATACCATTACAAGAAATATTTAAAGGTATTAAAACATATAGTGATTTGATTAATGTTTATCATCACCAAACACCACTTACACGATTAAATAAAGAAGGTGATGAAGTAGAAGAAATTAAAAAGTATAAAATTCTTAAATTAAGCTCGGTGTGGGATCATACTAATTATTAGTTGCCCACCAAGATTTGGTAATTTCTCTAAAGATACTAATCAAAAAGCTGATCACGATATATCCTGCAGAGATCATTAAAAAAAGTGGATATCCTTTAACAAAACACCAAATTGCAAAAGCGAGACCTACAATCGAAAGCAAGCCGGTTGAAATTTTCATCTTTACTGCTTTTAATGAAGGAAACTTTATAGAAGAAATCATTAAAAGCGCAATCACTGCAACAATAAATGCAATCCGCTCCGGGCGCACCATGGCAGCAAATGAAGACTGAGCAATCCAAGATTCATAAAGTACCACATTGGCAAAAAAGAAAGCCGCAATCGTGGTTGGCAAGCCGATAAAAGAATTGGTTTGATTCACCGAGCTGATATTAAATCGTGCGAGCCTGAATAACCCCGCGCATAGATATAAACCAAGCACAATCATACCAAAAGTGCCCAGCTGATATAATGACCAACTATACAACATAATCGCTGGGGCAAAGCAAAATGAGATCGCATCACACAGTGAATCAAGCTCCATGCCCAAAACACTCGTGGATCCAAACCAACGAGCCAATCTGCCATCACACAAATCCATACATGCAGCAAGTATAATAAAAAGTGCTGCAGTAAAATATTCTTCTTCTAATGTGTTAATTACTGATAAAAAGCCACATAAAGCATTACCAAAAGTGAAAAAAAACGGAATAATAAACAGATTTTTTTTACCAGAGTTTTGCATTTTTTTAAATGAGATAAGTTTCATGCAAGCCTCCCAATCACGGTCTTACCGCCATATACTTTTTGACCCATTTTAACAGTGAGCTGCGCTTGTTCAGGCAATAATAGATCTACACGAGAACTGAATTTGATCATGCCATATTTTTGCCCTGCGCTCACCCGTTGCTCTTCTTTGACCCAGCATACAATGCGCCGTGCCATCGTGCCTGCAATTTGGCGCACCAATATCGATTTGCCATCTGCGCGTCTTATGATCACATCATTATGCTCATTCAGCTCAGAGCTTTTTGGTAAAAAAGCCATAGTAAATTTGCCCGGTACATACTCAATTTTTTCAACAACACCCGCTACTGGTGTCCAATTCACGTGTACATCAAGTGGCGAAAGAAAAATAGATATTTTTTGATGGTATCCATTAAATCCTCCGTGAGGATCATATTGTATATCAACTATTTTGCCATCAGCAGGACACACAATCACCGTCTCATCAATCGATGCTTCTGGACTCATGCGCTCAGGATTTCTAAAAAAGTAAAAACAAAATAAAAAGGCAAATACTGCAAGATACGTAATGGGGCGCGCAATAAACCAGCCAATTAACGCAATTATTGCAAATATCAGCACAAGCCATAGACTTTCTGTCCAGATAAGATTTGAAGTAATAAATTCAAACATATATTTTGTCCCCAGTCTCGCCTTGAACATAGAGAAATAAAAAAGGTACCCTGAATTAGGATACCTTCTTTTGAATCAAAATAAAAATATATGAATAATTATTATCTGCGTGCTGCTTGCAATTCCGCGCGACTATTCTTTTGATAAGAAATACGAATTGCTACATCCGGCCAGATTAAGGTGTAAAAAAGCAATGCACCTAAGGCTAATCCGCCAGTCACACAGGCCACCGAATTTTCTGAAATAAATTCCAAAACTTTGCTTAATTGATTACTATTTGCTTCTTTTGCTTTTTCTAAACAGTTAATAAAAGCATCCATATCAACTTGCTTTACTCCCTGCAATGCACCTTGGCATGCTTTAAGAGCAACCGTATCAATTGATGCTGCCATTACTGGCTGTGCTACTACTGATCCAATTAAAAGAGTAAGTACTAATTTCTTAAACATAAAAGCCTCTCATTAATGATATTACTTAGCTTGAAGACCGCCATTTAATTCTGCTTGCTTATAAGACAAGCATTCTTGCAATGCTTCAATACGTTGAATCAATTGGTATATTTTCCAGTATTGCGAAATTGTTTCTGCTTCATCTGGCAATGCAAATCGGCGCGCAATTTTAACGGGATTTATAAATGAACGTGATACTTTATTTGAAATTTCACGATCAATTGCTTCGATTTCGTATCTGGCTAAATCCAAGAATCTACTTGCAGGCCCGTTATAACCAGCATGATTTGCCATGTGGCGCGCAATAACCTGATTTACATAATTATTTTTGCATCTATCTTGATGAGACTGAGTAGAAGGAGCCAAATAGTATTCTGCTAATGCATTTTTTAATTCTTTGAGAATCGAATTCAAAGGTTTTTTTGCCGCATCAAGTTCTTTGGTCATGCGATTAATGAAACATATATCATCTTCAGAAGCGCCATTTCCTTTTTCTGCTTTAAATGCATTATATACCTCTTCCCAATTAGCTAAAATATCTGCTGAATTTTTCCAGGTAGTTTTCTGAGTTCCATGATAATGCCAATATAATAAGGAACTTTTTGGAACTAAATCTGCATCATCCATGCAATCAGTAATATCTTTAGCTTTGTTGATAGCTATTGCTGCATTAAATGCATTATTTCTACAAATTTTCAAATATGCTACCGTGGCTAGCAAGGCACCTGATCCTACTATATAGGGGTGTTCATAGGTAAAAATTGCGGTATTTGTAACACCATTTGCGATAGATTGAGTAGCAGAAACCACTGGATTTACTACCGGTGCGGTTACTTTAACAACTGTTTGACCTGCACTCGTTACACCATTTGAAATAGTCTCACGGGTATTTGAAGCAGTCGTAGCAATTTTTGTACCCATAGCGCCTATTCCCGTTACTGCAGCATCTTTATTGGTATGCAAAGTATCTATACATGAAGCATACATTTTACATGCTGAAGTCGATAAAGCAGTGGTATTTTCATTAACTGATTTGGCACATGCAGCATAGAATCCGCTGCATGAATCTTTAACATTTTGCCAGATACCGGCATTCATAGATCCTACCGTACCTGCAAGGCACGTAAGCAAAATAACTTTTTTCATGGAATTCATAAGAATAACCTCCCAGTATTTTCTTAAGTATTTATAGGTTTAGATTACCTTGATAAAGCCTCTCTGTCAATTTAGACAGAAATCAAGCTACGCATAGTTTCTATATGAATTTTTATCATTCAAAAAGCGAATCCAATCTGTCTAATAGAGGCTGTTTAGTGAGAATCAGGCGTCTCAGAAGCCCAAGATCATGCTGTTTGCCTAATACCTGAAATCCCTGTAATACCCCCTCTTTTTGACTCATTGCATGAAAAAAGCCCTGTTTTTTGGCTATTTTTAGGGAATCCGAAAATACTACTCCGGCCTGGGCAAATTTGAGCTCAAAAAAGGCAGAACTCACTATAATGGCTGGGCCCGCGTAAGATTTGGGTTGGCCAGCCATTGCCTGAGCCGCATACATGCCCTGTTGCATCGCATCCGGCCACATACAGCTTCGTAACCGATTCCCAGTCAAGGTATCAGTAACTTCAATAAGATCCCCCGCAGCATAAATTCCAGGCTGATTTGTTTGCATGAATTCATCAACCAGTACTCCATGAGGGCCAACTACTATACCGGCTCTCTTGCAAAGATCAGTATTAGCTTTCAATCCCGTGGCAACAATTATAATATCTGCTGCTACTATTTTGCCGTTATCAAGGCAAACGCGCGCCACTTTTTCCTTTTCATGTTCAATAGATACCACGGTGGCATTTGTGATAAGATTTATCCCGATACGTTGCATATGATCATGCAAAAAATCTGCAGCTTGAGAAATGAGTAAATGGGGGAGTACTTGATTGTTTTTTTCCACAACTGTAATAGTAAGCCCATGCGCCTTAAGTGCGTCTGCCGCTTCTAATCCACTCAGACCCGCACCGATTATAAGTACATTTTTACATTGATTTTTTTCAAGATACGCTTTTATTGCCACCGTATCTGCAAGCGTATGAAAGGTGAATACACCTTTGATATGGATTCCGGAAATAGAAGGTATCCATGGGGCACTTCCCATTCCTAACAAAAGTGCATCATATGAATAAGAAGTTCCTTGATCACACGTTACTGTTTTGGCAATTGGATCAATAGTTTCAATTCTGGTATCAAGCAGCAAGGTTACCTGCTCAGATGCTTTATAAATGGAAAGACGATCCTGGCCAGAAATCCCCGCCAAAAAATCTGCTAAAAAACATTTATTATAGGGCAGCTCTTTTTCTTGGCAAAAAATTGTAACATGCGCATGCGGATCCAATTGACGTATTTTATGTAAGGCACCCATAGAAGCAGCTGATGCGCCAATGAATAGATATTGTTTAGACATACGAGCAACTCTTGTATTACCACCTAAAAGGATGAAAGACTATAGACTCAGTATATCCAAAGAATGGTAATTTTTAAAAGGAGATTCCATGAAATGTATGCGTTCCCTGGGCCTTTTGACACTTATTTTGTGCACCTTAAGCTCCGATGCTCTCAATACCCGCCGCCCCTGGCTCTTTTTTGTGTATATCGCCGGCGATAATAATTTATGGCCGGAAGCAGATAAAAATATTAATCAAATGGTAAAAGCAAGCAAAACCACAAATGCCTATATTGTGATTTATCTTAATATAAAACGCGACGGTCAAAGAAAACAGACGCAAGCATTACTTATTCAAGATGGCGCGATTATTCCGCAAGGTCCGATTACAGTAGAAGATAGTGGCGACTTTAAAACACTCATCAAATCTTTATCGTGGGCCGTTACCGAATTTCCATCGGATTATATTTTAGTGGATATTTGGAATCATGGCTCCGGATCACTCAATCGAAGTATGATGTCACAACGTGGCGTTTGTTATGATGATACTACGGGTAATTTTATGACCGATCGTGATTATAAACAAGCATTTGATGTGGTGGTAAATCAATATTTAGGCGGCAAACAAATTGATATTATCACCTTCGATGCGTGCTTGATGGCTGATATTGAAGTTGCATATACCTTGCAGCCATACGCAAAATATTTAGTAAGTTCTCAGCAGACGGTTCCGGGGCCCGGATTTAATTACACTTCCGTGCTAAATGCATTGGCCACTACTATACCTTCTCCGGCAACTTTTTCAAAATCAATCGTACAAGCCTTTGATTCATATTATAAAGCAAGCGGACTTACTTACACACTTTCAGCAATTAATCTGGGAAAATTAACAAGCGTTTTTAACGCAACTAAAACATTAGCTACCTTATTAACAAGTTTACTTAAGAATGATAAATCAAAAGCTCTTACACGCGCAATCAAGAATGCAATAAGCAGCTATACCATGCCCCGCTTTGATGAACCTACGTATACAGACCTGTATACATTTTGCTCTAATTTATATGTGCAAACTAATAAAGCAGGATTATCAAAAGCAGATGCTGATAAATTAAAATCCACCGCACGCACCTGTATGACGGCCATCGCGCAAGCAGTTTTCACTCAGGTACATAGTTCGGATTTGGTAAATGCGAGTGGGCTTTCAATTTATTTTGCTGATCCACGATACGGCATGGAACCTTCTTATCCGGAACTATTCTGGTCCACACAAAATCCTGCATGGATCACTTTCTTAAAAAGTTATTTAGTAAAAGTAAGCTAATACAAAAAGAGCCCACTTTTGTAGTGGGCCCTTTTTTTGAAATTATTATTTTGCGCCTACTTTTTCCAATTCCGCAATCGTCCTTTGGCATCCCCATTTTTTTGCCAATGCAAGAGCAGTCATGCCATCTTCTTTTCTTTTTATATTCACATCCGCAGCGAATTCTATTAATTTTTTAATTACTGGAAAATGGCATTGTTCAATTGCTGCCATTAAAGGTGTGCCGTAAGTTTGAAGTTGATAATTAATATTTGCGCCGGCAAATAGTAATCTTTGTGTAATTTCAGAACATACACATTTGTTCACTCCATCTGCATCTTTGCCGAGCATTATTAGCTGACCTTCTTTACACTTAGTTACCGTTGTCATAAAAAGAGGAGGAACACCTTCTGAATTGGGTGTATTTGCCAAGAACTGATTTTCTGCTAAAAGCTGTTCAACTCTTTCTAATTCTCCATTTAAAACCGCATAAGTAAGAGGCGTTTCAACCGTAGGAGAGTTATCCATCGCACCTATCATTGTAGAAAAACCTATAGCTAAATACATTGCATATACATTGTTCATAATGAAGCTCCTTAAAATATGCATTTAAACATCAGCCAAAAATAGCATATTTAAAAACAAACAAAAAGATTATAATTATGTTGCGTGTCATACTTGTTAATGGACGCGCTTTTTTTCAAGCATTATAACTTACACTGGTATTTCCCATGAAAAACAACGTTTGTTTTCTTCTTCTTTTAATGCCAATAAATTCCCTACAATCCATGAGCGCGCCACTTGCACCGTTTGCTACCGAAGATACTATAATTCAAGCTATTCTTCGCGATGATATGGAGGCAGTTAATAAATTTATTGCATCGGATTTAAATCTTAATACCGAATATTATGAAATTATAAATATAGATAAAATATGGTGCGTTAAATCATATTATAAACGTGATACACACCGAAATACCGCATTAATGTACGCCGCAAATTATGGCAAACTTGCCATCGTAAAAAGATTACTTGAAGCTGGTGCCGATCCAAACAAACAAAATCTGCAACAGCACACTGCACTCACTCTGTGCAATAAACATACTGAAGTTTTTAAGGCACTTCTTGAAAGTAAAGCCAATCCGAATATCAAAACCTTCCAAGGAAATACTGCGCTAATTTATAGTCTTATGACACGCAATTTGGAACACGTAAAACTATTACTTGCTCATGGCGCAGATGCTTCAATTACAAATGATTTGGGACTTTCAGCTGCTTTTTATGCGCAAGATGCAGGCCAGGAATTTGTTGCTCTATTGACACAGAACGGTCAACAATCACATGTTGATACTCATTCACAACGGACAAAGATTCAACAAGAAGACTAAATGCGCCCGGAAGGAGTCGAACCCTCAACCTACGGATCCGAAGTCCGGCGCTCTATCCAATTGAGCTACGGGCGCATTCTTAAGTAGCCCTATTGTAATCGATTTTTAGCATTCTTGCTAGCTCGTTTTATTCTGTTTTTGATATTTTTGTACTGTGTAAACTAGGCAACTTTCTCACATCTTTAAAGTACCTTACCCGCCCCCCATAAGTATCACCAGTAGGAGAAACCGAATTTACAATACCCAACCAAATGCCACTCAATGAACTTGATTTATATTGCACCCAGCCATATACCCACTTTCCATCAACGCCTACTGCTACTATTTCTTTTTCTTCTAGTGGTGTATCGCGATTTATCATTATTTTGTTTTCTTCATCAAACGGGTGGAGCTTTTGACCAATAACACGCAACGATGGATCCATTGAATATGCAATGAAACTCAAAAAACAAAGTAATATTAAATAGTTCATCTACCCCTCGTTTTTTATGAAATACCCCAAAAATTCTTTATTTCCAGTAGCCCCTTCAATCGGTGATTCAATGATACCTTGGCACGTAAATCCATAATGTTCTATGCCGGTGCGCACACGCTCAATTACTTGTTGATGCACCTTATCATCTTTAATAATGCCACCACGACCCACATCTTCTTTGCGAGCTTCAAATTGCGGTTTTATAAGTACTAATAATTTTCCATGAGGTTTAAGCGCTGCATTCACGGCATCCATTACTTTAAGCACAGAAATAAAAGAAAGATCAAGGGTTGCCAAATCAACCCACTGCCCCAGATCACGAACTTCGCGCAAATTGGTGCGCTCCATTAATTGTACGCGTGGATCTTTACGAATTTTTTCAGCCACTTGGCCATAGCCCACATCAATGCCATAGATTTTAGCCGCACCGCGTTGCAACAAACAATCGGTGAATCCACCGGTAGAAATTCCGGCATCCATCACCACCAATCCAGTAACATCGATTCCAAAATGATCAAGCGCTTTTTCTAACTTAAATCCGGCGCGGCTCACAAATTTGGGCTCTTGAATATCATAAGAAAGTTGAGCTGTCTCATCTATCATGCTGCCCGGCTTAGTGATAATGTGCCCATCCACTTTTACTTTTCCTTGCATGATCCAGCTTTGAATTTGTGTTTTGCTGTATTGCGGTTGGTGTTCTTGCACTAATTGATCAAGACGTTTTTTTATTTTGCTCATAGATTTTTATTTTTTTTTGGGGGATTGATACTGCTCAATTGCTTCTAGTAAAGATTGAATAAATGGACTTACTCTATAATTAAAATCACGCGCCAATCTTTGCTCATCTGAAAGTAGATAATCAAAAGATAGCACAACAAACATATTATCCGTAGTTTTTATCGTAAAAAAGCCATCTTTTAAACTTTGCACAGCACTTTTTCTTAACTGCACCAATTCTTGCACTGGTTGACCATTAATATGGCTAATTACTTGCCCACGCCGAATACTCCCATTTTGATAGGCATAGGATCCGGGAATTACATGACTAATAATAAGTTTTGGAGTAACCTTATTTTCCGCTTTAAGATATTCACACAATTCCGGCGATTCACTAAAAAATTCACGAACATGATTATCGGCCAATTGCATAATCACCATCCCTCCGATCGTTTCATAATCAATTGATTCATAGGAAGGATAGCGCCAATGCACCGCATGCGCCGGTTTAAGAGTGAATACAATTTCTATTTCCATCTTTTTCCCATTACGAAATAGTGTTAAGGGCACTCGCTGCCCTTCAGTAAGCCGCGCTACTAGATCATGAACTGCAACTCTATCAGCGGTCCAAGGCACAATTGTAGAACCATGGCCATCGATTCTAAACCCATTAATCATATAAAGCATATCGCCTGATTGCACTCCTGCTTTATGGCTTACAGAATTTTCAAACACGGTATTAATATATAATCCGGCCGGTGTTGGATTTCCTAAAAATAAAGCTTGTGCATCATCACAGGCATTAAAACGCAGCCCCAGCGTGCCCGTATGCACAATCTGCTGCTTGTGCAAAAGATCCATCACCATTGAGATTTCATTAATCGGCACTGCATATCCCACATTTTGAGCAGCAGCAATATTTGCAATCGTCATGCCCACTACTGCACCTTGCGTATTAAAAAGCGGTCCACCCGAATTTCCGGGATTTACCGGCGCAGTGATTTGAAAAAATGTTTTCCCCATGCCTGATTCGCGCCCACTAATCACACCCGTGGAACTTTTAATATTCATCTGCCCAAGTGGATAGCCAAGCACCAAAATTTTATCGGTATGATTTACTTCATCGGAATTGCCAAGCATTAAATGAGGAATAGCTCCTAAATGTTGCCGAATAAATGCAATCGATTCTTTACGCAATTTTAAAAGCGCCACATCACGATCAGGGCATATGCCAAGCACATCAGCAAATAAAAGCTTTGCCCCAAAGCAAGGCATTTGAATCCAGACCAATTGTGCATTCTCAACTCCATGTGCCACGGTAAGCAGATGGCTCTCATCATCAATAAAAAAACCCGACGCACGAGTTTCTAATTGTGCACCCGGAGCATACGGTTCTCGCCAATTAAATTCACGCGATTGAGTACACACTTGCACAACCGCATTTTGCACCCCTGCTTCAATTTTGTTCCACTCATGCTGGGCCATAATAAAAATCGGTTTTTCATTTGCCATACTAATTCCTTTTTTTATGAAACTACTATAAAAGGAGACGGCAAAAAAATAGTTAAAAATTCTCTTGAGTATTTAAATTAGACAGCGCTTTATTTTCATTTACAGATTGCAAGGATGACTTGCAACAGTTAGACTTGACAACACGAATTAAAGCTATACAAAAGTAATCAATCCAATTGGTAAGATCTGAACTTGGGTTATATTTTAAGCCATCAGTAAGTTTTTCACGGGTTAGTTTATTATTTTTTTTAAAAAAAAATTCTAAGCCATACCCAAAATGCCAACTATAACCACTGCTTTTTAAAAGGAAACTTGTAAGCAACCTTACTGTCCGACCATTTCCATCCATAAATGGGTGAATTTTAATAAAATGATAATGAAAACTTGCAACTTTAATTATTGGATGCACATCTGAACTGTAATACCACTCAATTAGATTCTGGATATATGATTGGATTTTTTTTGAAGGAGGAGCTATGTAAATAGGAATTGAGTTTAACTTCGAAAGATCTCGAATTCCTGCATCTCTACCTCTATATTTTGACCTATTGACTTTCAGAACATTTTTGTCTCTTACACACGCATTAACTTCCATGATCAATTGTTCAGTAAGACCAATACCTTCTTGGTAGTATCGAATCAACCTTTTTCTAGCTTCATCGTAACCCGGATAATTTTCTTCAATAAGACCTAGCATTTCATGCGGTTTATTACAATTCCAACTTGATTTTAACGAATCAATCTCTTTCAATAATTCATCTAATTGCAAAATATTATACATCAATTTTTATGTTTCTAATTTTTTTAAGAGATCGGCACAGCCAACGCGCCATTGCCCACTTGCTTTTGATCCATATACGCAGAAAGCAATAATTGAGCCGTTTCAGAAAGTGGATAATGGTAATCACGTGAAAGAATCGGCTCTTCATCAAGAATTTTTTCCCATTGCAATACCACTAAAATATTATCAGAGATGCGTGTGAGATTATCAGATGCGCGAATGGTGAGGAATTTATCATGCACCGATTCTTTTAAAATTTCACGCAATTCTTCCAGGGTAGTCACTTTTTTGCCATTCACTTCATTAATGGTTGATCCGGGGGTCACGGTACGAGTGCGATAGATTTGTGAATCAGCAAAAATGTGTGTAATCAAAAGCACCGGCTCACTTTGATGCTTCATCTCAACATACTTGGATAATCCCGGCACCATTTTTTCCATCACCATGATATGATTAAGCGAAAGCTGCATCACCACCATACCGCCAAACACTTCATAGTCTATTTCTTCATAGCCAGGATAGATTTTGCGTATGGGTGGCAATTCACTCAAATTAAGCTTAAACGAAAACTCTTTGCGCTCACCTTTGCGATAAATAGTAATGTGTACTTCTTGCCCGGCCTGCAGACGGCTCACATAATCGATCACTGAAATTCTATCTTCTGACCACGGCACATACATATCACCATATAAATCAAGCGGGATACCATCAATCTCATAGAGCATATCACCGGCTTTCACGCCTGCTTTATAAAGAGTACTTCCTTTAACTACTTCTACAATATAGCAACCGCCAGGGGATGGATTACCCAAATATTCAGTGAGTGCATCGGATGCATTATTATACATTACTCCCAAAAATGGTTTGCGTAGCAAGCGCGTTTTATATAAATCAGGAAGCACAATTTTGAGATCATTAACCGGAATTGCATAGCCTACATTTTGAGCCTCGCGAATACCGGAAGAGTTGATACCAATTACGTGCCCATTTTCATTAAGCAATGGCCCGCCAGAACTGCCGGGATTGATTGCCGCATCAATTTGAATCATATGCTGTTCACGCCCACTGGTAACTCCGGTGGTGCTTTTAAGTGATTGCTGGCCCAACGGATAGCCCAACGCAAGCACCTCATCGGCACGGCGCACTGTATCTGAATCACCCAATTCCAAATACGGAATTGCGCCAAGCGCAGAAATGATTAATTTTTTGCCCTCAGGCTTTAATCTTAAAAGTGCCAAATCACGATCAGGCGTCATCCCCACTACTTCCACATCAATTATGCGTCTACCCAAGGAAGGAATTTGAATCCAGACCGAGCGTGCTTGATTAATCACATGTGCATTGGTAATCAAATCGCCATCTGCATTAATAAAGAAGCCTGAACCATATGCTGCATATTGATGAGGCGTGAGATACGGCTGCAAAATATCAAATTCGGCAATCTGTGCAAACACTTGCACCACGGTATCTTTTACTTGCTCCTGAATCGGACGCCACATAATTGATTTGGATACTATTTTTTCAACCACTTGCGAAGGGATATCTATCTGTTGTGCCAATTCAATATTTGCATTTTGTATATCTGCAAGATGCTGTGATAAATCGCGCTGTTTTTTATAAAGATAAAAACCACCGGCAGCCATGAAAAGAATAATGAACCCTAAAATAGTTATCGCAATATTTTGAAATGAGTGGCCAACTACCATGCATATTCCTTTTTTGTGAAAAATTAACTTTTTTTATATACCATGGTTTGCATAATATGACAATTAGCAGGCATACATCTTGGCACAATTTGCCAAAAAACCCTAAACAAATTACCCTATTATAATCCCAATGTGAGGGATTAAATCTGACTTTTGTGAGGAGTTTTTCATGAGTTCATCGGTTTCGGTCACGCTAGATAAACTAGTTGCTTTGTGTAAACGTCGTGGATTTGTCTATCAATCTGCCGAAATTTATGGTGGCCTCAATGGGGTCTATGATTTTGGCCATTTAGGCACACTCATGAAGCAAAATATCCGCCATACCTGGATCGAATCGTTATATAAAACAAGCGATAATATCCTTCTTTTTGAGGGGGCATTATTAGGCGCGTATGATACCTGGAAAGCATCGGGCCATGTTGATAGTTTTAGTGATCCCATGGTTGATTGCCTTAACTGCAAGCATCGCTACCGCACCGATGATGTAAATTTAGAAAAGGCTTGCCCCCACTGCGGTCAAAAGGCATGGACCGAACCACGCCAATTCAATATGATGTTTCAAACTCAGCTGGGCGCTGCTGCTGATAAATCCTCAATTGCTTATTTGCGCCCGGAAACGGCACAATCTATTTTTATCAACTTTAAAAATATCATCTCTACCAATCGTGTAAAACTGCCTTTTGGGGTAGCTCAAATTGGCAAAGCATTTAGAAATGAAATTACGCCAAAACAATTCCTATTTCGTATGCGCGAATTTGAGCAGATGGAAATAGAATGGTTTTGCAAAGGATCTGATAGCGCTCACTTTTATGATGTGTGGGTAAAAGCGCGCGAAGCATTCTATACCCATATTGGTATCCAAAAAGATAAAATTCGTTTGCGTTCCCATGAAAAAGATGAGCTTTCACACTATTCTAAGGGCACCACTGATGTGGAATATGAATTTCCGTTTGGATGGAAGGAATTAGAAGGTATTGCCAATCGCGGTGACTTTGACCTACGCCAGCACAGCAACCACTCAGGCAAAGATTTGAGCGTGTATGATGAAGAAACTAAAGAAAGTTATATTCCGCACGTAGTAGAAAGTTCCGTAGGAGTTGATCGCCTTTTTCTCACTCTTCTGTTTGATGCATATCATGAAGATATAGTGGAAGGCGAAGAACGCGTGGTGCTTAAATTACATCCAAGAATTGCACCCATTAAAGCAGCATTTTTCCCACTCACCAAAAAACAAACAGAACCCATGAAAACATTATATGAAAAGATGCGTAATACCGGTATCTCTGTGCAATTTGATGAATCCGGATCAATTGGCAAGCGCTATCGCCGTCAAGATGAAATTGGAACCCCATTATGCTTCACCTATGATTTTGATAGCGAACAAGATCATTGTGTTACGGTAAGAAATCGTGATACAACAAAACAAGAAAGAATCGCAATCGATCAGATTGAACCATATATACGTTCACTCTTGCAATAGAAATAAGAAAAGGAAATCTTTGTATGAGTAATTCTCGCTTGGCACACTTTTCCGCGGGGCGCGTTATTCTCTTGGCATTGTTTTTGACCATTTCTTTGGGCACTTTATTCCTTTCATTACCCATGGCACGCAAAGCTCCTATGAATTTGCTGGATCTTATTTTCACCGCAACATCAGCAACCTGCGTTACCGGGCTATTTACGGTTCCTTTAGAAAATTTCACCCTTTTTGGCAAAAGTATTATTCTCTTGCTTATCCAAATAGGGGGCTTGGGAGTAATCACCCTCACTCTTTTTGTGTTTTCTCTTTTTATGAATTTGGGCCTGGCAACTCAATTAATGGCCGGTAGATTACTTGAATTGGAATCATGGAAGGATATTAAAAAACTTTTGGTTTTTATCATCACAGTAGCATTATGTGTCGAATTAATTGGCGCGGCATTCTTTTTTAGTGTATTTATTCAATCTCATACAATAGGCCATTCTATTTTCTTAGCACTATTCCATGCGGTATCTTTCTTCTGCAGTGCAGGAATCACTCTCTTTAATAATAGTATGCTCATTTACGCGCACAATCCTATTATGGTAATTACTGCTATGATCCTTATGCTCTTAGGCGGAATCGGGTTTATCACGCTTTATGAAGCATATGAGCACTTTACTCATTTTCCCAGCGGCAAACACCACCACTTTTCATTGCAAAGTAGAATCGTATTATATGGCGCGCTCGCAGGCATTTTAATCACGGCACTCTTACTTTTTATCATAGAAAATAATCATGCATTTATTCACATGGGCGTTTTGGATACGATCACCAGCTGTTTTTTTCATGCAATCTCATTTAGAAGCAGCGGCCTTACTATGCTGCCTATTGCTCAATTTCAAATTGCTACACTCTTTTTAATCATGATTGTAGGATTCATTGGATCAGCGCCCGGCTCAACAGGGAGCGGTATTAGAACTACTACCGCCGCAATTTACTTGGCAGTAGTACAAGCAGCACTTGAGGGGCATGGAAGTGTAAATATTTTTGGTCGCCGAATCGCAAAAGATCAAGTAAATAAAGCGATTGCTATTTTTTCTTTGGGTCTTTTTTGGATAATCGTAAGTATCTTTGCACTCTTGGTGTTCGAGCCCCGTTTCAGATTTACTGACATTATTTTCGAGACCATGTGCGCATTTACTAATCTTGGATTAAGTACGGGTATCACTCCCCTGCTTTCTTCAGGTGGAAAAACATTAATAATTTTGAGTATGATATTTGGCCGTATCGGCGCATTAACCCTTATTTTAGCATTGCGTAAAATTGCATTACGAAAAGATATGGGCACTGCAGAAATTATATATCCTGAAGAACGCATCATGTTGAGCTAGAGGTAAAAATGAAATTTGGTGTAATAGGATTAGGAAGATTTGGCCACGATGTGGCGGTATTATTAGCAGAAAATGGCATGGAAGTTCTTGCCGTTGACGATAATGAATCAATAATCAACGCAATTAGTGATAAAGTAACGCAAGCAGTTTGCGTACGTATCAATGATGAAGAAACACTACGCAGCATCGGCATGGATCATATGGATACCGTGATTGTAGCGATGGGTGAAAATATCGCCCAATCGATTCTTATCACGGCAATTTTAAAAAAACGGCTCAAAATTAAAAAAGTTATCACGCGCGCGGTGAGTGAAATTCACAAAGAGATTCTCACCCTTGTGGGCGCTGACCAAGTGATTTTACCAGAAAAAGAAGTGGGCATTCATCTTGCCGATCGCTTAAGTTCTCCATTTATTGATCTGATTCGTATCACCAAACAATTCTCAATTAGTCGACTGGTGACTCCTAAAAAACTGGTGGGCAAAAAAGTGCGTGATCTGAATCTGTTTGAAAATTACGGGGTCTATTGCATCGGCATTGATCGAGGTGATGAGATTGTATCGATAAATCCTGATCATGTGATCATGGCAAATGATCGATTGGTATTTTCAGGATCTAAAGAAGATCTTGAGAAAATTCCTAAGTTGTAATTTGGATTGAGCTTTAATAAATAATATTTGTTATCTCAAACACATCTTAAATTTTTAATTATTTTACTTATTTAGTTTTTGTTGCGCTTTGCAGCGCGTGCAGCAGGGCGGCTTTCTCGCAAAAGCCCCCTGCACCCCCATGCGCCAGGGGTTCCCCGTGGACTTCTCATTTCACGTGTACGCCGGCCACTACCGCGCTCAAAACGCGCTCGAGCTCGGCGGACACGCTCATATGACTTTTTATTTATTATTTATAATGTAATTCGTTGGTCAATTTGTCCTTGCAATCGCAGCGTTAGCGATGGTTGCAAGTACACAATTGTTGGGATTCCAAAGGTACCCCTTAGGTGCAACTTTGGGGTGCAGGGGAGGTTTTTTGCATGAAAACCTCCCCTTGCCCTCCGCCTGGAAGGCGATTATAAAAAAATAAATAAGAGTTATTGTTCTAGTGAACCATTCCTGCCGCATCCCCCGCGAAGCGGGATTATAAATTTTTTGCATGAAAAACACCCTTGGCCATTGCCTGGAAGGCGTATAAATAATAAATTTTAAACATAAAAAAAGACCCGAGTTTTTTTACACTCGGATCTTCAAATTTTGATTGAAACTAGTAATTACACTGTTTCAAAACGTACCACCGTCAAACGTGCACGGCTATTAGTCTGAACGCTTACTTTTTTACGGCGCTTAAAACGAAGAGAGATCTTTTTAGGACCCTTCATGTGTTTTACAATAGTTGCTTTAACCGGTTTGCTCAAAAACGGCTTGCCAACTTCAAACGCTGCATCGCCGGTTTTTCTAAAAAGCACATCTTTGAATTCTACGGTTGAGCCTACTTCGCCATCAAGTAAATCGAGGGCCAAAGTCTTGCCTTCTACCGCTTGATATTGCTTTAAACCACGAGCAAAAATAGCGTATTTATCAAATGTTTTAATCTGATTCATCTTCAAGGATCCTAACTGATGAGTAGTCATAATTTCTTTTAATTATAAGGTATTTTAACACATATTACCAGCCCGGTCTAGGTGGCAAAAAGAGTCACGGTCAACCCATCAGTCCGTTCGCTTCAGCCTGCCCGCCGAAGCCTTGTGCAAAGGCTGGGACCAAGCCCAGGGCGAGTGAAGAAGTCATGAAATCAGTTGAATCCATATAAAAACCTCTCCATTCGGTTTCTTCGAAACCTCCATCGAGGCGAACGGGTAGAGCCTTTAGTATATTTAAGAGGGCACCTGCCCAACCAAAGTATTCTATTTGAAAACATTAAATGGTCGCCTCCTGAACCCCATTACATTTTTGGCATTTTTAAGTAAGGTAGAAAGTAGGTTATATATTTATAAATGGAGTTTATACTCATGTTTTTATCTAAAAAATCAGTATTTTTACCCCTTGCATTATCTATCTTAGTTATTGCCCCTGCTTCAGCTAAAAAGCCTGAAAGTTTCTTGGGAAAAATTGCTGCTAGTACCTTACAAACCATTAATAAACACCCTTATGCAACCAGTTATTCAGTAATTGGCGCAACAATGGCAACCATCGCGTTAGTGTCTAACAGAACCGAAATCATCAAAGATCTAGCATCTAAAGCTTTTTTTAGTGCATTCGCAGTATCATACATAGTGGAAACTGGTTCAAAAGCACTCATGCAAAACTTTGAAGTTGATCCTATTCAATAAATTAAATTTAGAGGTTATATGAAATTCACTAACAAATTAGTTTTACCCGTTTTAGCACTCAGTTTAATTGCTTCATCTGCTTTTGCTCAAAATTCAGACTCCAAACGCTCTTGGGCCCAAGAATTTGTAAGAGAAGATGCTTCTTACATCAAAAATGGAAGTATCATCACCGGAGTTGTTTCAGGGATCTTTGCAGCAGCAAAACAAGCTTCAGCTTATAAATTAGACAAAATCGTTGATAACACGCTTTATTTAAAGCCTTTTTCAGCTTTAGAAATTGCAAATGCAGGCATCGCCGGCGCCGTTAGCGGTGGCTTATACGCTGGACTTCTTCTTTCCTTAGCTCATTTTTGCGTAAGTGAATCTTTAGCACACGATTAAAGATATCTACATAGGAAGGTTATCATGTTCAAAAAAATTCTCTTTTTTTGCTTACCAATCTGCGCCTGGACGCATGGCATGATCTATTTGCCAAAGGGCATTACCTTTACTGATGCCAAAAAATATGCTTCGCAAAAAAAAGTAATTATCGGTTATGATGTGCACGATGTATTGGTCCGCAAAGATAAACTCTCCAAATTTAAAACCGTTATCAAGCATATGCCCACCATAATTGGATCCAAAATCACTGATGGCAAGATGTGGAATGAAATTAATCAAGTCAGAAAGACCGGCGCATCAGGCCAAGCGTATGCAGAAAAATTTAAGAAATATGGCTACTCATCTTTGGCTAAAATGGCGCAAGAATCTGCTAATGGTTATAAGCCACGTAAAGGAATAGCAACCTTAGTACATGAGATGAAATTATTGGGATACACGCAACGATTTGCTTCAAATATTGGTGACATTTTCTTAACAAGCCTAAGCAATAAACTTAAAACTAAATACCACATTCATATGCTGGATATGATCGAGCCGGGCAAAGTGGTTGACTATAGCCAGTATGGCAAATCACCGTTGCCAAAACCATTACCCAAACACTTGGCCTCACAACCAAAACCGCATCCGATCTTTTATCAAGAATTTATTGATGCATGGAATGCAACCTTAGAAAATCTTATGATTTTTATTGATGATAAATTAGAAAATGTTAAAGCCGCAGTAACCAAAGGCTTCATTGGCATTCACGTAAACGCAAAGCTTGATGATGCCCAGTTTGTAAAACAATTGCGAACGGCATTCCAATCTCTTGGTTTATATGATACAAAATAAAGCAATTAAGGAGCAAAAAATGTTTAAGAAACTATTATTAACACTACTCATTCTCGTTCCCATTACTCTCAATGCAAAAATTTATTATCCCGCTCAGATAAAACAATCAGAGATTGTGCACGCAGTGGATGAAGGCAAAGTAATTATGGCCTGGGACATTCATAAAGTGCCTGCAGCCAAAGAAGGTAACAAATATATCAATCATGCGCTCGTGTTTGGATCAGCACCTTTAGCATTTGCAAAAGCATTTTCAGATGTGGCATGGACAAAACTCACCGGTAGACCCACTCCCGCTTCCCGTTCCTGGGCAGACATTCAAGCAATGCGCGCGTATCACAAAGCACAGGGGATCAGTGATGCATCGGGTGAGCCGTATGTACTTATTTTTGAAAAGCATGGGTTGCATGCAATTGCCAAAGCAGTTGAAATTGCAACCAGCAACTATAAACCAAATAAAGATATTGAAAGTATTGTAGATGAAATTGCGGTTCAAAATATTGAGCAACGGTATGCATCTAATATCGGACCACGCATGTTTGAAGTACTTAATACTAAATTTAAAACCAAATACCAAAGTACGTTGCTTGATAAAATAGCGCTCGGCAAATTTGTAGACTATTCACAATGGGGAATCAATCGGTAAAGAATTTGCGGTATTTGTGGATGATACTTTAGAAAATGTGCTCGCAGCTGCACAAGAAGGCATGATTGCTATTCACTTTGATGCAACCAAACCAAATGCGCAAGCTATTGTAGAATTGAGAAAAGATTTAACGGAATTACATATTTTAAAATAAGAAAAATACTCCATGAAAAAAATAGTTTTGACTATTGCACTCAGCTCAGTTTCACTTATAAACGCTGATTTAATACACTGGAATTGGAAATCGATTGATTCAAGCCAGATAAATGGCATATCAATCGCAGATTTTTTCAAAAATCATGCGCACAATCTTGCTGATTCTCAAGAAATTCCTGCAACAACATGCGGCGCCCATCATGCATGGCTCTGGGGGACTGCAACTGCGGCACACCAAGTTGAAGGCAATTGCACCAATAATCAATGGTATTTATATGAAGGCAAAATGCTTAATGGCGCGATTGTAGAACCTGCCGGCATTGCATGCGATCATTGGAACCGCTATAAAGAAGATATTCAATTAATGAAAGAATTAGGCGTAAACGCATATCGATTCTCAGTTGAATGGTCAAAAATTGAACCGATGCCCGGCGTGTATGATGAGGCCGCACTCGATCACTATGAAGATGTGTGTAAAGAATTGATAGCAAACGGTATCAAACCGGTGATCACGCTCTATCACTATACTGAGCCGATCTGGTTCTATCATATGGGCAGCTTTGAGAAACGTGACAATTGTAAATACTTTACCAATTTCTGCGCGAAAGTATTTGAGCGCCTGCACCCGTATGTCTATTTATGGCTCACCTTCTGTTCTCCCGAAACAGCCGCAAAAGGTTGGCTGCAAGCAACCATGCCCCCTGCTAAAAAAGATATGAAGCTCATGGTGCACGTGCTTTATAATATTTGCGAAACTCATGTGGATATCTATCGAAAATTCAAGAGCATGCCCGGTGGAGAGCAATCACGAATCGGTATTCATAAAACGGTTTTCCAACTTGATCCGTGGAACAGATTTAATCCGCTTGATCATTTGGGGTGCGCAATGGCAGACAGATTAATCAATAAACCGGTGTATGAATTTTTCACCACCGGTGAATTTAACGTTTATATACCATTTAAAGTCAATTTCCAACGCACCAATACCTATTTAAAAAATGGCGGCCAGGCAATGGATTATGTAGGCCTCAGTTATTATTGCCATAATTATATGAGCAATTTTAAAACATTCAGAGAACCAAATCCTGAAATAGAGATCCCCTGCAATCATACCCAATACACGATTTATGGAGAAGGATTATATCGCGCGATTCAAGAGCTTTCCGAGCGTATTGCCAAACCCCTCAATATTCCGATTTACGTAACAGAAAATGGTATTGGCACCGATAATGATGATCATCGCATTCTGCAAAGCCAGCGCTACTTGTACGCACTCGCATCCGCAATTGCTGATGGCCACTATGTATGTGGGTATATTCATTGGAGTTTACTGGATAACTATGAATGGGGCGTATATAAAAAACGGTATGGTTTATACCATGTTGACCGCGAGAATGATTTAAAACGTACGCTCAAAAAAGGTGCGCTGTACTACCAAAGCATTGTAAAAGACTCTAAGATTTATTAAGAAAACATGAAAAAGTTCAACTATCGCGGCATAAATTGTATCTGCGCATCATACATATGACTCGATCGATTTTGCACTTGATAAAATGCCTGCACATCCATTTTGAATCCTTGATTAAAAAGATCCAAAAGATTTTGGGTGCTATATAAGTGCAGGCAATTATTATAGGTGTAAGTTTGCACCAAATTAATGGGCAAATTGATTATTTTAGAGGTTTGATAACTAATTCCTTTTTTTGAATAGTCAGCATGCATTGCCAATTGATGCTCGAGTTGATTGGGCGAATAATACTCAAGCTCCAAAAGTAGTTTCATCAGATCATCTTTTCGATATAAAGTCATATCTAGTGAATGCGGATATCCCCAATCCCACTCGGCTCCCGCAAAATTCCACACACAAATAGTGCCATCATCTATGAGAAATTCAGGCAATTTTTGATCAGAAAAAGTGGCATAGCTATAATTTAAGTTCTTACCCAACCTTAAAAAGAATCCATACGTGTTATAAAGTTCCATTCGTGCAATGCAGTCTTTTATATCCACATGATCTTTTATCACCACATCATCAACTGCAAATAAAATATAGGGATTTAAACTTTTATAAATGCAACCCAGCATGAGCAATTTAAAATCATGGGGTGCATCATTTTGGCAATAAAAACGCACACGAGCAAAATCTTTATGCACGATTTTATATGCATTCTGATAGTGCTCATCATCAGCACGATAGATCACCATAATCTGCTCAATGCCTTTTATATATGTGGTGATCGATTCAAGCAACGCGTATAATTGGAGTGGGCGATTATATGAAAAAATTATAAGATCCGCATTGCTCACAAGCATGCTTGAATACAATAACCCCACAATGAATAGCTTCTTCATTTACGTAACTCTTTTTTAACAAAACATAAAAAATATTTCTTAAGCCTATTGTAATTTATAAAAAATCTGAATACTGTAATGCGTGTTTAATTTCAGAATCAGTTTTAGGAGATTGTAATGAACCATTGGGCCGTGGCCACATTATTTGCATCTATTCAATTCGCATCGGCGATTCCCTCCTTTGATCCGAATGCACCTCTGCTTGGCCAATTGCAGCACCATCAACTCTGGCAATCAAATACCCCTTTGAAATTACATTTAGGCTGCGGCGAATGGCATATGGATGGCTATGTAAATATCGATTTTCCACCCTCTGAACATCCGGTAATGCATAATCTGGCTGCTGATATTTTTGGGAATATTTTACAACTTAATTTTCCTAATGAATCAGCAGATGAAATTCGTAGCCATCATGTGTTTGAGCATTTTGATCGCCAAGAAGCGCTTGCCCTTTTATGTAATTGGCACCAGGCATTAAAAATAGGCGGCATATTATATATCGAAACGCCCGATTTTGAAGAAAGCATTAAAATATTACTCTATGATGGATCATTATCGTATAAAGATAAGCAAGCAGTGATGCGCCATATTTTTGGATCACATGAAGCACCCTGGGCAATTCATTGTGATGGCTGGTATCGCGAGAAATTCATACATGTGCTTTCTTTGCTCGATTTTGAAATAGTAAGCATCGAACAATCATATTGGTCAAATATTTGCAATATTCATGTAACGGCACGCAAAAAATCTCATCAAACTCGAGAACATTTAATAGAAGCATGCAAGCAAATACTTTTAGAAAGCATGGTGCATGAATGCGAAGAGCCAATGTGGCAAATCTGGTGCAATCAACTGAAAAAACTGGTGTTTTAACTTATTTAACTTTTT
Source organism: Candidatus Babeliales bacterium (assembly GCA_045863215.1). GTDB lineage: Bacteria > Babelota > Babeliae > Babelales > Vermiphilaceae > BTUB01. The sequence goes on from BTUB01000007.1 coordinate 25,270, forward strand.
TTTGGTATAAGTTTATGAATAAATCTTTTTTCGTATGTGCTCTTTTATTTTCTTTGATATCCTTGGCGCACAAGCCAAGAGTTTCCATCATCGCTTTTATTGATGAGTATAGCTCGATAGATCACACAATTGCCGATGTAGCCAAGCAGAGCACATCGCAAGAGATTGAACTTTTATTAATTGATACCGGGATTGTAAATTGTGACGCAGCCCAGAAGTATCTTGAAAATACCTTCATACGATTTTTGCAATGCCATACCACGTATCCTCGATGCGAAATTCTCAATGGTATTCTTTCATATTGTCGGGGTGATTTTATCATGCTGCTTTCCAGCGGAGACTCATTAAACCCTATTCTTGTGCAAGAATACCTCAAAGCATTTGATGAAGATCCACAACTTGATGCCGTCTACGGCAATTATTTTGTGCGCTACGAACCGTATTCTCACTTTGAAGAGGGCCCGGGATGGTATTGGATCAATAAGCCGGAGATTGATTCTCGCTTGCTTTATTATAATCTTTTGGGCCAACAATGCATGTGGCGCAAATCAATGCATAAAACATATGGCTCATTTGACAGCTCCTATCAATTTTTTTATTTATTAGAATTTTGGAACCGCGCCTTTG
>BTUB01000008.1:0-22979 GCA_045863215.1 Candidatus Babeliales bacterium
TACAAAACACATTTAAGATGGACCAGCAGCAGCGATTTTCCCTTGGTTGGTTATCAACAGCTATTACCCGAGTTTTAACTGGTAATACACGGCGAGGAGATTCTGCACGCATTACTTTATATTCCGCACATTCACTCGTAGGATTTGCGAAATTGGTCGAAGCAAAACATATGCATGTTAATAAGCTAAACTGTATTACGAATTTTGAGTGAGCCATTTTTGAATATCCTCTTTTAATGTGTTATCAAATTGCTGCGCACCACCTTGCAAAAGAGTGCCAGAGCCGCCGCCGCGAATACCGTGCTTTTCTTTTAAAAATTCTGCAAATTTTTTTAAATCTACATTTTTAATTACAGATGCACGATATGCTACAAAAGTTCCTTTGCCCTCCGTGAGAGAAATGAGAAAATAGAAACCAGGCTTTTTATGAGCAAGTTGTGTTGCCAGGTCTTTTAATTCTTCATTGCTTGCATCTTTTAATTCTTGATACAAGAAGGGAACACCATTAATTATTTGAGTTTGCTCAAGCCAAGAAACCAATTGAGTTTGATACGATTGCTTTTTGAGTTGCTTATATTCATTTTGCAGATGTTTATATTCTTCTTTGAGCTTATGCACCGCATCAAGAATATGAGTGCGTTGCACTTTAAAATCTTGGCTTAAATTTTTGCAGATGTTGAATGTATCTTGAAATAATTCAAGAGCACGCGGGCCGGTAACTGCAGTAATACGCCGATGCCCCGCAGAAAGCGCAGAGATTTCAGTAATTTTAAATACGCCAATATCACCCGTTGATTTTACGTGCGTTCCCCCACACAGCTCAACAGAGAATTGTGGGATTTCTACCATGCGAACTTTTTCAGGATTATACTTGTCACCAAAAAAAGCTAAAGCGCCCCGCTTTAAAGCATCCGGTAAAGCCATATATTCAATATTTACCGGAATATTTTGCATGATCTTTTGATTCACTAAGTCTTCGACTTTGTTAAGATCAGCGGTACTTAAATTCTCATGATAGGTAAAATCAAAGCGTAAATAATCTGGATGCACTAATGAACCGGATTGCTTAATTTGTTTTCCAAAAAGTTCAATAAGCGCTGCTTGTAATAAGTGAGTGGCAGTATGATTTTTCATTGCATTGGTTCGCCAAATTGGATCTACTTTACTGGTGATCGTATCGCCAACTTTCAATGCAACAGGAGTAGTAATTTGTGCTGCAATAGCATTATTAATATAGCGCACTTGGAGTAACGGTGTTTCTCTCCCATCTACCACAATGCTTCCTTGATCAGGCACTTGCCCGCCACCCACGATAAAGTAAGGAGATTTTTGAGCAATTACCCAACAGATTGCATTAGCAGGAACCCCATCAACCACCTTATTTTCAAAAATAAGATTTTTGATGGTGGAGCTTGTTTGTAATTCAGTGTAGCCGGTAAATTCAGTGGTTACAGAATCATCAAGCAGATGATTTAATTCATCGGTAGTTTTTTTGCCAGACTGTTCTTGTTGCTTTGCCATCAGCGTATTAAATTCATCATCTTCAACGGTAAACCCTTTTTCTTGAGCCATCACATGAATAAGTTCAAGGGGAAAGCCATAGGTGTCATACAGCTTGAATGCTTGCTCGCCGCTTACTTTTTTAGTGCTTGCGTGTTCAACGAAATATTTTTCGAGCATTGCTTGGCCGCGTACCAGATTGGCTGCAAATTTAGAGATTTCACTTTCTAAAATCTTATAAATAGTTTTTGCGTTGGTTTTAAGTTCAGGGTAAATATCACCCAACTCTTTTACTACGGTTTTAGAAAGTTCCGGAAAAATATTTTTATCCGATAATTTTTGTGCAAAAAGAGCTGCACGGCGTATAATTTTGCGCAACACATATCCGCGCCCTTCATTAGAAGGGGCACCCCCATCAGCAATAATCATGGTTGATGAACGAATGTGATCAGATAATACATGGAATGCTGCTTGCATTTGCGTATCTTGATCGGCATATTTTTTACCGGTTAATTCTTCTATGTGTGCAATATAAGGAGTAAAAAGATCAGTTTGATACACTGAATCCTTATCTTGCACCACTGCGCACAGGCGCTCAAGGCCCATGCCAGTATCAACGCCGGTTTGTTTAAGGGGTTTATCGGTGCCATCTGATTGACGATCAAATTGCATAAATACGAGGTTCCATATTTCTAAAAAACGATCACAATCGCAAGCTGGGCCGCAGGATTTCTCATCTTTACAGCCAAATTCAGGACCTCTATCGATATGAATTTCCGTGCAGGGGCCACATGGGCCCGTATCGCCCATTTGCCAAAAATTTTCTTTTTCACCCAAGCGATGCATGCGATTGGCAGGAATACCAATCTCTTTATGCCAAATAGCATATGCTTCATCATCGGTTTTATACACCGTAGCATGAAGATTTTCTACCGGAAGATTGAGCTCTTTAGTTAAAAAATTCCAGGCAAAATGAATAGCTTCTTCTTTAAAATAGTCTCCAAATGAAAAGTTACCCATCATCTCAAAGAAAGTGAGATGACGCTTGGTGAAGCCCACATTTTCAAGATCATTATGCTTGCCTCCGGCGCGTACGCACTTTTGAATAGAAACGGCGCGGGTATAACTTCGTTTTTCTTTACCCAAAAAGACATCTTTGAATTGGTTCATTCCGGCGTTGGCGAATAAAAGAGTAGGATCTTGGGCGGGAATTAAGGAAGAAGAGGCTACCTTTTCATGCTCATGTTTTATGAAAAAATCAAAAAACTTCTGCCGAATCTGAACTGACTTCATAAAAAAATCCTTATAAACGAGGATATTTTGGGGTAATAATAAATCAGAATAACGGTTTTTGCTCGTGGAGGCAATTTTGGTGTAAGTGCTTGATGAATTGCTAAAAGTGAGGAGCTAAAAGATCGTATATTTCTCTTAAGTCAAATGAAATTACTTTGGTATGAGCAAGGATTGGCATAAAATTGGTATCACCATGCCAACGAGGCAGAATATGCCAGTGAAGGTGAGCGGGAATTCCTGCGCCCGAAGCGGTGCCGAGATTAAGGCCAATATTAATACCCTCTGATTTGAGTTGAGTTTCAACAATTGCAGTAGCTTGCGTGATTATAGCCATAATTTCATGGAGTGCGTCGATTGATAGATCGGTGAGCTTTTTTACATGATCATTAGGTATAATCATAAGATGGCCGGCATTATAAGGGTACTTATTAAGAATTGCATAACAATGCTCATATCGTTTTAAAATGAAGTTATTTTTATCATCGCGTTGATTAATATGATCACAAAAGACACAATCGGAAGAGGATGCAGTGGCATCTTTATGACTTGCATCAGAAGAGGAGTAGGGGCTGCGCCAAGGAGCATATAAGTTTTTCATGTAACTAGTACCAGGTTATATAATTTATCTTTGATTGATCATAGCATAAACCAACTTCTTCAAGTGAGATAGGTACATTTTTCCATTGTTCAAAAAGTTCATGCACATTAGAAAAAGTTAATTTTTCTAATTGTTCCAATACCATTTTTTTTCGATAAATGGTTGCACCCAAATTATTACAACAGCGCCAATCCCCGCAATCGGCATATTGAAATGCCCACGCATAAACAGACTGTGTTATCTGATTAAGTGCAGGCATGGGTTGCGTAATACCGTTTTGATACGACAATATTCGTTCATGGCCAAGACCAAGATAAAAACCATACGCATAGGCTTTTTCTAATTCATAAATTGCATGGGCGCAATCAACATGTTGGCAAAAAATCATTTGATCTGTTGCAAACAAAATGTAGTTGCTTGGGCTATCATGAATGAGATTGATTAATCGTTGCTTAAAGTCAACAGAAGAATATTCTATAGTTTGAATTTCATGTATATTGCTTACTAACTTTTTGACTGAATTAATTAACTGATCGGTAAGTTGTTTTTGATTGCTAAAAATAAGAAGATCAGCAGTTTGATTTTTGAAATGATCAAGACAAGAAGGATTTGCTTTTGATAATAAAGAATATTTGGGCTTTTCTCGAAGTAATTTACTTCCTAAAATTTGCACCTCTTTGTTTGCTTTAAAATCATTTAATGGAGTAGCTACATTTCGAATATAAATTACTTCAGGTATAAAATAGTAGTGTGAGCCGGCCATTTCCATCATAGGATAGTAGACTGCAAGATCAGCATTTGCAGGAAAAAATTGTCCTTGAAAATATGGACCTTCAAAAAAAAGATCTTTTAATTTTATTTGGTGAAAGAGCCACGCATAAAAAGTACGAAGTTGGCCGGGTTTCCACCATTTTTTTCTAAAATTTTGTTTTTCAATAAGCTCATGTGACAGTGGTTGGCAATAACCCATTTCACCGGTTGGCCAATTTTGAAACTGCCCATAGGTAATCCAAATATCAGGATTTTGATAAATTTCGTTAATTTTTGCAAAAATATGATCATTTGCAAGCCAATCATCACCATCATAATTAAATACAATTTCATCAGGTTGACACAGTTGCAATGCATAATACAGGTTTGCTAAGGCGCGTTTGCGTGTTTTATTTTTTATTAAAGTTACTCGATGTTGTTGATTGCAGGCAATAATATATTTTTCTACCAGTTCTGCTGTGCCGTCAGGAGAGCAATCATCCACATAAATAATATGATAATTTTCGTATAATCCAGTGCCTTCATTATTTATTTGAGTAAATAAACAACCTAAATTTCGCTCAAACCATTCTGCATTATTATATGAAGTAATCACTATTACAAATTTTTTTTCTTCCATTACTTTTGCAGAAATTGAAAAACAAATTATTAAAAAAAAGATTATTTTTTTTACCATGGCTTACTCTCCAATTTTTGATAGCGTGGTAAAGTACGCAGATAGGCTTCGATTGCGCGTTGATGAGTGGGATCATGATGGTATGAGAGAGGGTTATCATCATTATAAATATATAAAACTTCCGGAATGAATTTTATGTGTGGTCCGGCCATTTCAATCATAGGAAACATAGTTGCCACATCGGCGCATTTAGGAAAAAAATTTCCTTCATACCATAAATCTTCAATTTTTATTTGTTGAAATAGCCCGGCATAAAAGGTGCGGGGATGTGAGGTACGCCAACTAATGTCACGGATACCATTATTTTCAATTACCTCGAAGGGAATTGCCTTGCAAAATCCTTTTTTACTCTTTTGAAAATACCAAAATTGCCCGTAAGTGAGCCATATATTTTCATCTTGATATATTTTATTAATTTCTTCTAATACGTGTTCATGCGCAAGCCAATCATCTCCATCTAAAATTAATATAAGATTATTCGGGTCGCATGCGTGAATGGCATGATATTGATTAAATAAATGGCCCATTCGTTCTTCATTATGAATTAAAATAAATTTTGAATCTAACTGAGCTTCTTTAATATATTCTTGAATAGAAGAAAACGTCTGATCGGTAGAACAATCATCAATATAAATCACAACCCAGTTTTGATAGGTTTGTTTTTTTAGCGATTCAAAATAGTTGCTAACCCACATCTGGTTATTGTAAGAAGCCGTAATGATAATTATTTTTTTAAGGGAATCTATTGTTGCAGCAGAATTAATAAAAAAAAGTAGATAAAATTGAAAAATAACTATTTTGGTCCCAGACATATTCCCCTCACCCTTTTTTTGTATCCCATTTTTGTAAATAACATTAATTGAGAGAGTGGAGCAAGAGTTGGAGTGAGAATTTTTGCCTACAATAAATTCAATTTGAAATTTTGTTTGGCAGGGTGCTCTTTTTAACAAACAAAAAGGGCGCCGATTAAAGCGCCCTTTTTTATCTAATTTCAAAAATTAGTAGCGATTGCCGCCAAAACGAGGACCGCGGTCTCCGCCACCACGAGGGGCAAAACGGTTTCCGCCTTCACGCATTGGTCTTGCTTCGCGAGGACGAGCTTCGCTTACAACTAAGCGTTGGCCTTCATATTCCATGCCATTCAAAGCTGAAATAGCTTCTTGAGCGTGTTCTGATTCCGGCATTTCAATAAAAGCAAAACCTTTTAATGCTCCGGTAAATTTATCTTTGATCATTTTGATGCTGGTTACTGCACCATATTGCTCAAAAAGTTCTCTCAATTTTGCTTCATTAGCTGTACGTGGAAGTCTTCCAACATAAAGATTCATTAGGAATTCACTTATATAAAAAGTTAAAAAATAAACAACTCTTTAAAGAGGTACTACGTTATAACGACATTGATATAGTAACACAAAGAAGATTAAATGTGAAATTAGTCTTTTTAACTACCTCCCAACAATTGCATAACTGAAATTTATATCTTCGAAAAACTGAAGTTTTTTTAAAATTATATTCAAAAAACAGGTTAAATATTTTCATTTTGAAAAGATTTGTAATAAAGATGATTACCAAAGAAATGAGTTGATTTTTCATGATAATCAGTTGCTTTTAATGAAAATCCTTGGGATAAAATCCATTCATGTAATTCTTGGGCTGATGGCTGACCTTCATATGCCTGTATAAAATTACATTCAACATATAATAAGGAAGTGGTTTTGAGTATAAAAGGTGCTGCCTTGAGGACCGCCAATTCATTGCCTTGTAAATCAAGCCACATAAAATCGACACGAGCGATATGGTTTTTCTGTGCCCATTCATCGAGGGTAATGGTGGTTACTTGTATGGTGCGTGGATACGTAATAGGAGAATGGGTCAAGCGTTCTTGAGGGAGCAAAAGAGTTCCTGCTTGGCATATCTTGCCCGGATGCTTTGGGTGCTGAGCAATATAGAAGGTTGCATTGCTAGTATAATTACTCAAAGCCAAAGGATAGGTATTTATATTTGGAATGTTGCGGGTATTTTTTTTGAGCTCTGCGTATATTTCGGGTACAGGCTCAAATGCATGAATAGTAGCGTGTGGAAAATGGCGGGCAAGTGAAAGAGTATCTTTACCATTAAAGGCACCTGCTTCGATAAATACCCCATCAGCCGGCAAATAGAGCCGAAGAGTTTCCCATACATTTTGTTTAGTGATAGAAAGCATAATGAGTAATCAATAAGAGTGATAGAAAATATAGACCTTAAAGGCATCTTAATGAAGTATCTACTCAGTATTATACTTATTTTACTTACGTTTGATAAGCTCGAAAGCATGCAGCCTCATCCGCGGCATAGTAATTGTACAGGGTGCATTATAAGTTTGATCACGGCTGGAAGTGTATTTGAAGCATATCAATATTTGTGTCGCTTTGATTCGGAAGCATATGATATTAACATATCTCAGGGCACTGAAGCTTCTCTACTTCACTTTTATAGCAAACAAACTCACGCGCGGTCCTATTTTTTTAAAATATTGTTGGCAAAGGGAGCTCATATAGAATTAAAAGATAATGCAACGGGTGAAACTCCTTTGCTTGTAGCATTAAGGCATCGTAATATTTCAACTGCATGTATGTTGGTTGAGGCAGGTTGCCAAGTGAAAGTGACTTGTAATACGAGCCGAAAAACTCCTTTGCATTGGTTATGCATGAATACTCAAGATGCAAAGAAGATAGGTGATGCAAAATATTATGATCTGATAAAAACATGTTTGGCTCAAGATCCTTTATCATTGAAGGAAATAGCGGTGATGAAAGTGGCGCGCCAAATCAAACTAGAGCAATTAAAAATGCTTGCGCCTGAACTCCGCATAGAAATTTTATTTTATCTTCTTCAAAATGAGATACGGTTTGATCCAAAATATTTAACGGTTCTTAACACTATCTATAATCTTGAATTATTTAAGCAAAAACTGCAAAAACGAGTAAATCCTGATGCAATGATAAATAAACAGGATATCCAAGGTGATACCCCGTTGCATATTGCGGCACGCGATCATGCGCCGGTTGGCTTTGCTTTATTTTTGGTCCGATCCGGCGCGGATAGAATGATACAAAACAATGCAAATCAAACGCCTTTGCAAGTTGCGCAGCATGTAATATGCAATAGAAATGCGTGTAAATGTGAGATGTTAAAAGATTTTTTGAATCAGCCCCAAAAAGTAATGGAAAAAATTGATCATTTAATTAAACAGCTTTCACAGGAAAAAAAATGAAAGTAAGTATTGTTTTTCCGGCTTATAACGAAGCACGACGAATTACTAACACCTTAGTTGAGTTCGATAATTTTTTTAAGAAAAAAAAAGAGCATAAAAATCTTGATTATGAGCTTTTGGTTGTTATTAATGGAACTACCGATAATACTGCAGAAATTGTACAAAATTTACAAGAAACACGTGGTAATATTTGCATGATAAATACTCCGCATGGTGGCAAAGGATGGGCTCTCAAACTAGGCTTTCAAGATGCACTTACGCGAAATAATGATATTATCGGTTTTAATGATGCGGATATGTCAACCTCACCTGAAGAATATTATAAATTAATTGAATCACTCGGGAATAATGATGGTATTATTGCCAGCCGTTATATGCCCGGAGCAGTTGTAATTCCGCCACGACCAAAAATAAAACGGTGGGGTAGTAAATTATTTTATGAACCACTCATTCGCTTATTATTTGGTCTTAATTATTACGATTATCAATGTGGTGCCAAAATTTTTAAAAGACCGGTTATTGATACGATTGCACCTAAAATTACGGTGAAACAATGGGCTATCGATTTAGAATTGTTGTATTTATGTAAACGCCATAAGTATAGTGTTCATGAATTTCCAACCATCTGGATCGAAAAAGAGGGAAGCAAATTGCATATGTTTCGATCTGGGATAAAAATGATTGGTACGGTATTTTCATTGCGTTGGTTTTATTTAAAAAACAATAGATTATAAAAGGGTTAGTGATGCAGTATATAGGTTTGGGATTATTATTTTTATTCAGTGGTATAAATGGAACCACTCAACAGCTTGGGCAATTTGGGGAAATTACTCGATTCAAATATGGTACAGATGAAAGAAAAGCTGCATTTAATATACGCTTGGCAACTTCATATTTACGTGCTTTACAAATGCCACCTAACCCGATTGAACTAGAAAATAATGGAGATGAAAATACCGTACCTTTATATGCATCACAATTCAGTAAATCGCTTGAACATGGCTCTGATGGATTGTTAACAGAGCAAGGCCAAGAAAGCTATAAACAACTTTTGCAGGCAATCAAAAATGGTAAACAAGAAGATTTTAATGCAATAGTGCGAGCTCCGGATGCGAGTAAATTAGTAAATCCGCAAGCAGCTTTGGCATTTTGTTTGGAAGGTTGCGATACATGTCTATTTTCAATTCCACTTTTTCCTAAATTAGCCAGTGCCGAATTAGCTGCATCGATGATGGAACTGTATTTAATGGAGTTATGCCGTGATGTTTATTTCCATGAATATGGTACCGGTTTAAATACTGATGATAATGGTTCAGGAGGTTCACTCACGCAAGATGCTGCAAATATATTGCAATCGTTGGGAGCTGCGTTTGTTGGGCCACGAAATGCTAATGGGCAAGTAGATGTTGGAGTTCTATTCCGAGGTAATTCTTCGGGGGATTTTAAAGGCCCTTATACTTCTCAATTTGCTTTTTTACCTACTATTGCTGCGATTCCTGCTTCTTTGGGAGGAGATACTTTGGGGCCGATTGGCCAAATTAAATTAGAGCAAAAATGGTCTATAAAAAACAAACGAGAATTTGTGGTATCATTTGAGGATTTTGTAGCAGTGCAAAATGGTCTGGTGCCTAAAAAGTATGTAGCATCCGATTATGATCCAATCAACAGACGATATTTTATTGATGGAAGAGACTGGGCAAGTTTCATTCATGTTGATGCTAATTGCGAATCTTTTTTCTATGCTGCTTATGTTTTATATAGTTATAATTTTCCATATTGTCATGATATGCCTTATTATGATGAAACAATGCCGAATGAAGCTGCATTCGCAACAATGGGTATGATGGAAATGTTTGCCATGGTTGAAGATGTGGCCGGTGATGCAATAAAAGCATCATGGGCACAAAAATGGCGAGCAAACCGTGCATTGCGCCCTGAAGCGTTTGGAGGGTTAGTGCATAATGCAAAAATAACCGATTCCAATCCCTTTAACTTAAATAATTTATTATTTATACCGCATGTAGGAATAGATGTATTAGCTCAGATTCGTGCGCACAATGAATTGCAAGCAGATTTTCCTGAAAATAATTTAACTCCTGAACAGGCAAGTACTTATCTGTTAGCGCAAGTATATCCCGAAGGATGTCCAAATCATCCTACCTATACCTCAGGCCATGCTACGGTAGCCGGAGCATGTGCTACTATTTTAAAAGCATTTTTTGAAAATGATACGCTTATTGCGAGTGTTACCACTCCTGTTCAACCTGATCCAAATAATCCATCACAACTAATTCCTTTGATTGGATATCAAGAAAATGAGCTCACGGTAGCCGGAGAATTAGATAAACTTGCTTCAAATACGGCACTCGCGCGCAATTGGGCCGGAATCCATTGGAGACAAGATGCGGAGCAAGGAATTTTACTAGGTGAGCAAGTAGCAATTCGTTATCTTCAAGATCGTGCGCTTTTATATAATGAACAAAACTTTAAAGGATATGTGCTTACTAAGCGAGATGGTACTTGCATCAGAATTCTGGGTAATCAGATTATTACTTTGAATTAAAGGAAGTGGCATGAAGTTTGTTAGATCCTTAATATTTAGTTTTGTTTTTATATCCGGTGCACAAAGTTGTGATTTTTGTAATCAATGGAGCTGGAATGTTCAAGTAGGACTTGCACCAACAGTATGGACAAACAGACAATCATTTACTGCAATTTCTTGTAATGCAGTTTCCGTACTCGATTTGCCAAACGCGATAGTTCCTTTATTTACTTTTCCTCAGTTTAATCAATTATTCCATGTACCTTGGATTGTGGGCACCTTTCTTTCATACGAGTTTGATTGGGGATTAAATCTTTTTGTGCAAGTGGATTATCGACAGGCAAAAGAAAGAATATTCACTATTCCTAATTTAGTTATTCCGCAAATTGATACGCTCTCGTTTTCTATTGCACCTCAAGATTCTTATCGAACCGTAGATTGCTTTGTGGGTCTTTATTATGGAGCTCCTTTTTCTTGTATGAATGGTAATTGGTTTATGGGTGCGAAAGTTGGATTATTGCATCGGACTCAGGTTGATACCAGGTTTATTACTAATTCTTTAACTGTTCCGTTTGAGAATGAAACAGCAATGAGACGATTGATTGAAAAAAGTACTTCGCCTGCGGTAGGAACCCTTCTGGGAATAGATGGCTGTTTTAATAACTGTTTTTCATGGTGTTTGCAATTTGAAATGGTTGCGGTATGTGGACCGCGTGTTAATCGTGCTATTCTATTTGATTTTGCAACAGAAAGTGTATTTATTAATCCGTTGTTGGCGCCAAATGGTTTTATTAATGAAGGCATACAGACGGAATTTTACTTTCCTATAACCTTTGGATTTAAATATTTGTTATAAAAATGATCAAAGTAGCATTATATAAATCTTGCATTTTATATATTTTTGTGAATAGCATAAGCATGTTGTAAGTGTTTTCTTTTAAAAAGGAAAGATAATGAATAAACCGCTTTTCTTTAGATATCTTTTACTTATTGGTTGTTTAAGTCAAATATCATCCGCAATTGCCGGACGCGATTATTATGATAATTGCTATCAACCTGCTTGCTGCGAACCGGTATATGATTGTGGCGATCCGCTTAATTGTGGTTCAGTAAATTTCTGGGTCCGCGCTGGTGTTGCACCAACCGTGTGGCATGATCGAGGAGATTTTTCTTTTGTTTCATGTAACGCACTTTCTATTCCAAATGTAAGCAGCAATATAATATCTGTGTTTCCTTTACCTAAATTCAAAGATTTCTTCAAAACCCCATGGATCATTGGTGGTCAGATTGGATATGCGGTTACCGATTGCTTTGAATTTTATATAGAAGCAAATTATAGAAAAGCATCTCATCGTCGATATACCTTAGATGAAATTGCTATTCCAAATGATGAGGTAAGCATAGTAATAGATTTCCAAGATGGCTATCGCGCAGTAGATTTTTATGTAGGCGCTCGTTATTATTGGGGACGTTGCTGGTGTGATAGACTTGCATGGTTTTTAGGTGGTAAATTTGGATTGGTGCATCGTCAAGCAGTTGATTTTGATTTCGCGATAACTTCAACCTTTTGTCCTTTAAGCGCTGCATTAACTGGAACTAATAGAGAATTTTTTGCAAGAAAAAATTCTCCTGCAGCAGGTGTGAACTTTGGTCTTGATTGGTGTGTGGGCTGCGGTTGGTCATTTATAATTATGGCAGAAGTTGTTGCTACGTGTGGCCCTCGCAGTAATGATAACTTAGTCATCGCAAGTAACTGCTCACAGCTTCCATCATTGTTGCCAAGCAATATTATAATTGGCCATATTGGCACTGAGATTTTCTTCCCGGTTACATTTGGCTTCAAATATAGCTTTTAATGCATAAATAAAGCATTTTAAGCCCAGATGAAATGCGATTTGCAGCATCTGGGTTTATTTTTTTTGTATTTGACTCTTGATTTTTTTTATTTATTCAGAGTAGTCTAGAGACGGTTGCAGTATTAACAATTTTAAAAAAGGGTAATTATGAAAAAACTTCTTACTGCAAAATCCCTATCTTTATTAGCGCTTTTGTCATTGTTTGGTGGCAATGCGCAAGCTGGTCGTCATTATGAAGATGGGTATGTGAGTGAATCACGTGATTGTTGTTTTGGTGGATGCTATGAATGTGGTTGCAATCCACTTTATTGCGGCGCATGGGATTTACAAATTCACGGCGGCGTGAATCCAATCTCTTGGAGAAATCGTGGTAATGTATTAGGCGTATCGTGCGCTGTTTCAACCACAAGCCCAGTTATCGCTTTATTTGAAACTCCTAAGTTTAATGATTTATTCAAAACTCCTTGGATTGTTGGTGGTCAAGTTGGTTACCACTGGTCAGACAATGCGCGTGTGTATGTTGAATTCAACTATTCACAAACAAAAGCAAAATCTGATGTTGCATTATCGACAGCTATTACTGGTGCTGGTACTTTAGCAACAGTATTAAATTTCAACAAATACAAGGTGTTTGATGCATATGTTGGCGCACGTTACTATTGGGATCGCTGGTGTGATCGCGTAGCATTCTTCTTGGGTGCTAAAGTTGGTTTAACCCATCACAAAAACTCAGGTGTACGAATTGCAGCAACGCTTGGTTCATTAAGCACTTCTTTCTTATTTGAAAATGCATTCAGCAGCAATAATGTTGTAAGTGGCGGCGCAGACTTCGGTCTTGATATCTGCTTCTGTGGCAATTGGTCATTCGTGATCCAAGGCGCAGTACTTGCTTCATGTGGTCCAAGAGCAGGCATCTTACATGTTGCTGATGTTACTCCTCCAGTGCTTGGTGTTACTGATATCATTGTTGGCGGAATTGGCACTGAATTACGCTTCCCGGTAACTGCTGGTATTCGTTACAGCTTCTAATAAGCTTTAACAACCAACAAAAACTAATAAAAAAGGCATCGAAGATCGGTGCCTTTTTTGTTTTTTATGACACTTGATTTTTTCTATAATGTTACAGTAGTATCAGTCTAGATTATTCATTTTATTAAGGAGAAAGTATGAAGAGTTTCTATAGTAAATATCTTGCAGCAGTGCTCTTGCTTGCAGGATTTAATGCTGTATCTGTGCAGGCACATGAATATTACTCTCAAGATTGTTGCCGCACAACCTGTTGTTATGAATGTTCTTGCAACCCATTGTATTGTGGTGCATGGGATTTACAAATACACGCCGGTGTATCACCAATTCATTGGAGTAATCGTGGAAATTTTTCTTTAATTCAATGTGCTGGCGTTCCTGCTGCAAATCCAATTAACGTCTTATTTGAAATTCCAAAATTTAGTCATTTTTATAAGGTGCCATGGGTAGTTGGCGGGCAAATTGGATATCACCATTCAGACAATGTACGTTTGTATGTAGAATTTGATTATGTACAAGCTTCCCGGAAAAATGATGTTGAAGTTCAAACCGTGGGTGTAGCACCAAATACACTTGTGTTTAATTTTGATAAATATCGTCTTTTTGAAGCCTATGTGGGAGCGCGTTATTATTGGGATCGTTGGTGTGAACGTGTGGCATTCTTCTTGGGCATCAAAGTTGGTTTAGTACACTATAAGAGCACTGAGTTTAGCGCAACGATAACTCCACCGGTTCCTGCAATACAATTTGCAACCGATGCTCCTTTATTCAATAATAAAACACGTCCAAGTGGTGGAATTGATTTTGGATTTGATATCTGCTTCTGTGGATGTTGGTCATTAGTAATCCAAGGTGCAGTACTTGCAAGTTGTGGTCCGCAAACGAATAATTTAAACCTTACTTCAGGTACTGGTTGTGTAGTGAATACCGTAATCCCGGGTGTAAATAATCTATTAATTGGTGGTATTGGCACCGAATTACGCTTCCCGGTAACAGTAGGCGTTCGTTATAGCTTCTAATTTTTATTTTAAATTTAAAAAGAGCGAAGAAATAAAAAGCTTCGCTTTTTTTATTAATCAGATGCTTGATTAATAAAAAAAAAATGAAGTAGCTTATTATAAGCTTGCAGTAACAATCTTAACGAGGAGAAAAAATGAAATTGACTGCAAAATATTTGTTTATTGCATTACTTGCATCTACTGCAGGTGTGCAAGCGTATCATGCTGATTATGATTACGTAAATTCCGGTGACTGTTGCCCGAGCCGTTGTTATGAATGTGGTTGCAATCCACTCTATTGTGGTGCATGGGATTTGCAAATCCATGGCGGGGCAAATTTTATTAAATGGAGAAATCGCGGCGATTTTTTTGCAGTAAATTGTAATTTAGATCCAGCTGTGGTTAATAACGGACAACTATTAAATTTTAAACATTTTTATAAAACGCCGTGGATTGTAGGTGGTCAAATTGGACATCATTGGTCTGATAATGTTCGTGCGTATGTAGAATTTAACTATAGCCAAGCAAAAGCAAGAACCGTTGAGGTTGCTGCAACAGTTCCGGATATTGTTCTAGAATTTACTACCTTAAGTAAATATAAAGTCTTCGATGCCTATTTTGGAACCCGCTATTATTGGGATCGCTGGTGTGATCGTGTAGCATTCTTTTTAGGTGCTAAAGTGGGATTAACACATCATAAAAGCGATAGCACAGATGTTACCATTCAGACTCCTTCTGTAAATCCGCCAGTGGTTATTGCTTCAAATGCCACAGTTTTTTTAAGTAATACTGTAGTAAGCGGTGGTGCTGATTTTGGTTTAGATATCTGCTTCTGTGGTAATTGGTCTTTTGTAATTACGGGTGCCATATTAGCTAGTTGTGGTCCGCGCAGTGCACAATCCTTAGACACCGTAAATACCCCCGTAACCAACTTATTATTAGCTAGTGTAGGTACAGAACTTCGCTTCCCAGTAACTGCAGGTATTCGTTATAGTTTCTAATAAGCTGTAAATAATTAACAAGAACTAATAAAAAGGCACCGCGAAATCGGTACCTTTTTATTTTAATATATCGGATACTTGCTGCAAAATATTTTTACCTGTTCGCTAATGCTTTTGAGCAATGTTTCATTTTCGTGATTCTTGATTACATCATCAATAATTTGTGCCAATTGTTGAATCTCTTCTTTTTTAGTAATCCCACGTGTGGTAAGTGCTGGCGTACCAAATCGAATACCACTGGTGATCCACGGCTTTTGTGGATCATTAGGCACACAGCTTCGGCTTGCAGTGATTCCTGCTTTTTCAAGTGCGCTTTCAGCAGCTTTGCCGGTTATTTTTTTATTTTGCAGATCAACAATAAACAGATGATTATCGGTTCCATCTGCCACAATTGAATAGCCCATCAATTGCAGCGATTGTGCAAGTGTTTGAGCATTGGCAATCACGTGTTGTTGATAGGTTTTAAAATCCGGCTGGAGTGCTTCTTGGAAAGCAACCGCTTTAGCTGCAATAATTTGCATAAAGGGACCGCCTTGAGATCCCGGCATGATGGCTCGATCAATTGCATCAGCATATTTTTGCTTACACATTACCAATCCACCCCGTGGGCCACGCACTGTTTTATGGGTAGTGCTTGTTACAAAATCAGCATATGCAATGGGGCTAGGGTGAAGACCTACGGCAACCAATCCGGCAATGTGGGCAATATCTGCCATAAAATAAGCACCCACCGATTGAGCAATCTGTGAAAAACGTTCAAAATCTATGGTGCGAGAATAAGCAGACGCTCCGGCAATGATGAGTTTTGGCTTGTGCTCATGGGCGAGTTTTTCTATTGCATCGTAATCTAAAAGGTGAGTTTCTTTATTAACCCCGTAAGATATCGATTTGTATAAATTGCCTGAAAAATTTACGGTGTGCCCATGTGTAAGATGTCCCCCTTCGGAAAGACTCATGCCCATAATAGTATCCCCTGGCTTAAGTACTGAAAAATAAGCAGCCATATTCGCCTGTGAACCGGCATGGGGCTGGACATTCGCATGATCAGCTCCAAACAGTTTTTTACATCGTGATATGGCAATGAGTTCGGCCTCATCCACATATGAGCAACCGGCATAATACCGTTTACCCGGATATCCTTCAGCATATTTATTGGTAAGAACAGAGCCCGATGCCTCTAAAACTGCCCATGAGGCATAATTTTCTGATGCAATGAGAGTTAGTTGCTCTTCTTGGCGACGTGTTTCTTTATGAATAACAGTGAAGATTTCAGGGTCGGTAACATTTAGTTTACGCATTGCAGTCCCTTTCATAGTTTTGCTAAGATTTGTAAGGTTCAAAAAAAAGTAACATGGTAGAAGGAATATGTATATGATGTCACAAATTTACTCTTATTTAGACTCACTATTCGGTCTTTCCATAACCGGTTTTTTATCTTTACAGCATTTAATTACGCGAATTTTAGTTATTTATATTTTTGGCATTATTTTGATGCGTCTTCAACGTCAATTTATGGCTATAAATACTCCTTTTAATTATATTCTAAATTTTACTTTGGGGTCTGTTTTGGCAAGTGCTATAACCGGAGAAGCTCCTTTTTTGCCCATATTAGGTATGACCTTATTTATCTTTACTCTTAATTACTTGGTAGCTCTTTTTAGTTATATAAGCCCACGGTTTGAGCGTCTGATTAAAGGAGAGCGGGATCTGTTGGTTAAAGATGGACAAATCCAATGGAAGGGAATGAGAAGAAATCTTATAACTAAAGAAGAGCTTATGGAAGCGATTCATGAAAATTTTTTACACCGGGATTTGGCACAAGTTTCTCGGGCCTATTTTGAAAATAATGGCCATATTTCTGTAATTGAAAAGAAAGGTTAAGTGGGATAATTGCATTTTTTAAACGCTTTTCTATACTAGATTATGGTACATTTTCTCTATTGATAAAGGATTCATGTGATTTCAACTTCTGATTTTCGCAAAGGTTGTAAGATCTTGTTTCGAGACGCTCCTTATATGGTACTCGAATATCACCATGTTAAACCTGGCAAAGGGGGCGCTTTTGTTCGTACCCGAATGAAAAATTTGCTCACGGGCTTGGTGCATGAAGAGCTATTTCGCTCGGGGGAGAAGTTCCCGGATCCAAATTTGGAATACAAGCAGATGCAATATTTGTATGCAGAAGGCGATGATTATAATTTCATGGATCAAGACTCATATGAGCAAATTATTCTTAATAAAAATCAGTTAGAAGATGTACTTGATTTTCTAAAAGAACAAATAGTGTATACGGTGCTCTATTTTGGTGAAAAACCAATTGCCGTAACACCTCCTTTATCCATGGAATTTGAAGTGAAAGAAACCCCTCCCGGTGTCCGTGGTGATACTGCGCAAGGAGGTGGCACTAAGCCTGCAACGCTCGAAACCGGGCTTGTTTTGCAGGTACCTTTATTCGTAAATGAAGGTGATCTCATTCGAGTTGATACTCGAACTTCTGAATATCTTGAACGTGTAAAAAAATAACCCATTTTTTTTGCTGGATATATACCATGAGTTGCTGCGGGAACACACACCACGATGATAAAAAAGAAGTAATTGAGCAACCGCTTTCTTATAATGATCTTTCACGCCGAGAAGTGAGATCGCTTATTTTTCACTTACTCTATGCAATTGATTGCTTTGATTATGATACTTCATTACAATCCATCACTGAAAACTTTAATCATGGATTTGATTTAGCGATTCCCTTTGATAGTGAAGTATTTTTAGTTGCTTCAAAAGTGGTTGATCAACGTAATGAATTAGATGCGGCAATAAAACCTTTATTACATAACTGGCGTTTTGATCGTTTGGGTTTAAGTACGAAGCTTATTTTGCGTTTGGCACTTTGGGAGCTTAATAATACTAAAACGGCTGCCAATATTGTGATGAATGAGGCGATTGAATTAGCAAAATGTTTTGCTGAAAAAGATGCATATAAATTTGTGAATGGCATACTTGATGAAGCAGTAAAGAAAATGGGACGTGAATCTGAAATGGATGCACCAAAGTTGGAAGAAGTAACTGTTGAAAAAATAGAAAAAAAAGAAAAAACTAAAAAATGAAACTGTTATTCTTCCTTTTATTTTTTTTTATTTTTGTTGATGCAATGCAAAAACCTGAGCCAATTACTTTTGATGGCAATAAGGTTTTTATAAAAACGAGTGCAAAAATTCCTACAGCAAAAAATACGTTTTATGAAATTGATTTTTTGCAAAAAATGCAAAATGCTTCTACGCGAGAAGAGGGTATAGAATGTTGGAAACAGCTTTTTTGCGGATTATTGCAACAAAAATTCAAACACAATACACCGCCATCCAACAAAAATGGTGATGTCTATGATTATTATTGCAGTGAAGAACTTCCTGTGCAGATAACGGCAGAAGTATTAAGAATGTCTAAGCATTAATCTTTTTCTGATAAGATATTGAATCAATAGCGAATAAAGAGATATGCTCAAAGAAAAAATGGTACATGTAAGATGGGGGCGCATGTGAATTGTGCGCAGTTATATGTAATTTTTCTTTTGAGTACTTTTTTTGTTTTTAATTATGGAATGGATAAACCAATGTCAGTGGGAGCTAAGCCCCCTGAACGTCTATCAACACCACTCGTAGATTTTTTAATTGAATTCAATTTCCAACTTATTGATCAATCAACCTTAACAGCTTGCAAAACACTCGCATCGCAATCTTCATCTCATGTGTTAACATCTGAAGATGATATTTTGGAAGATTCGCTTAGATTGAGACAATTAGATTCCTAATTTTTATGATAAATGTATACGGATGAGCCATCGGACCAGCTCATGAGTAACGATAGAGTATCTTTAAGTTCGATATTGCTTGATTCTTCAAGAGGTAATGATCGCAATGTTACAATTTTTATTGGGTGCGAAATCTTTTCAAAATGTTGAGTGAGTGTTTTCATAAGCTCATCAGAAAAGCAGGTTGAACACATAAAAAATATCCTGCCTTTATTTAAATCTGCTTGAGCGATGTTATCTTCAATAAATTGTAATTTATGTTTATTAGTTAAAACTCCTTCATCAATTAATTTCTGTTTTATTTTTTGAGCCAGTTTATGACGTGTGGAAGATAACTCAATTCCGACTGCTTTTGCAGGAGTAGTGAGTGCCACTTGAATACATACTTTTCCTACGCCGGAACCAAGATCAAAAAGAACATCATTTTTAGTGAGCTCTAATTTTTGAATTAGTTGTGCTAATGATGAAGGCAAAATTTCACCATATGTTGGATTGCCACCGGATTTTTCTATGAATTCTCGTTCATTGCCATTAATTGAAAATCCATTTTCATCTAAATAGGTATTATTAATTATCTGTTCAATTTCTTGTGTAGAATATAATTTTTGCTGTGCAGGTTGATATTTGATAATCAATACCAGAAGGCTAATTGCAGTTAAAGAGAGAAGAAGAATTAAACGATTTTTTTGAACGAGCCTCATAAATACCCTTTTAGTTTTCTGTTGAGTATAACAAAAAGGCGGGAGTTCTAATCCCGCCTTTTTGTTATACTCAAAATTTGAATTTAATGTAATTCTGGAAAGAAAAGTTTTAATTCCTGAGTTGCATTCTCTGCTGAATCAGAGCCATGAACTGCATTGTGGCCGATATCTGTGCCATAAGTTTTTCGCAAAGTTCCTTGCTCTGCGTGTGCTGGATTAGTTGCGCCCATAAATTCACGCCAATCAGAAATTGCATCTTCTTTTTCAAGTGCAAGTACTATCACCGGACCAGAAGTAATGAAGGCTACCAATTCATCAAAGAATGGCTTGCCAGCATGCACACCATAAAATGTTTCAGCAGTTTCTTTATCAATGGTCAGTTCACGTTGTGCAACTATCGTAAATCCGCGATCTTCAATTGCTTTGATAATTTCTTGAGCTTTGCCAGCAGCTACTGCATCAGGCTTGATAATTGCAAAAGTGCGTTCCACTTGATGAATATGCGCATGGCATGAATCACAACAGTTAGATTTTTTAGAAAGATAATAGAGTGCGATAATGCTTACTACTGCAAGTGCTACCAATATGAATGTATAGAAATTCTTTTTTGTCATTGGGAAATCCTTTTTTAATGTGCTCGAATGCTTCGACTGGCTCAGCATGAGCGGATTTAATTATTTATTATTTATCCTGAATGAGTCCAAGGGTTGTATTGAAAGTTATTTGTATAA
Organism: Candidatus Babeliales bacterium; assembly: GCA_045863215.1. GTDB lineage: Bacteria > Babelota > Babeliae > Babelales > Vermiphilaceae > BTUB01. The sequence continues at coordinate 20,752 of BTUB01000008.1, forward strand.
ACGAACGGCTCTCAAGAAGGAGAGCCGTTCGTTTATATTCCAAGTCATAGGCAGGAGAGCTCGAAGAGCTTATCTGGAACTATTATTTCAATTCAGGAAAAAAGAGTTCCAGCTCTACTTGTGCTGTTTCAGCAGCATCTGATCCATGCGTAGCATTTTTGCCAATATCGGTGCCAAAGAGATTACGAATGGTACCTTTATCAGCTTTACGAGAATCAGTTGCACCCATAAGATCGCGCCATGCTTTTACCGCGTTTTCTTTTTCAAGAGCAAGCAGTATTACCGGGCCAGATGTTACGAATGAAACAAGTTCTGCAAAAAACGGGCGCTCTTTATGAACGGCATAAAATTCTTCAGCCTTGTTTTTATCAAGCTGAGTTTTTTTCATGCCAACAATAGTAAAACCGTGAGCTTCAATCATATCGATGATTTTGCCACTATTTTTAGCAGCAACGGCATCGGGTTTGATCATTGCAAATGTACGTTCCATGAAGCTCCTTTACTCTTTATCTTCGCCGCGATTACGTGCTGCGTATTTTTCCAACTCTAATTGGAAGAGATTCTTCGCTTTTGGAGCTGATGATTCAGAAGAAGAAGAAGATTTAGGTTGTTTACCTGCGCTCTTTTCTGATGCAGCTCTGCTTGGTCTTTCTCTGCGCTCTTGATGTGCAGTAGATTCAAAAGAACCTTCTTTTTTCAAGCTTAAGCCGAGTTTGCGTTCATCCTTATTAACGTTGATAACTCTAAATTGCTCTTTTTGACCAACCTTGAGAATGTCTTCAACTTTGTTAACATTATGATCCGCTAATTCGGAAATGTGTACCAAACCTTCGATACCACTTGGCAATTTAATGAACGCACCAAAATTAGTGATTTTAGATACGGTTCCTTCAATGAAGCTGCCAATTGGATATTCTTTTTCAATAGCATCCCATGGATCTTGTTGCAATTGCTTAACGCCTAATGAGATTTTCTTGTTGTTTTTATCAACGGCCAATACCACTGCTTCGACAGTATCACCTTTTTTATAAATATCACTTGGGTGATCAATATGTTCGGTCCAAGAAAGATCAGAAATATGTACTAATCCATCGATGCCCGGCATGAGCTGAACAAAGATACCAAAATCAGTAATATTGCTAATAGTGCCTTTAACTTGTTGGCCAACTTTAAATTGCTCTTCCACGTGCTCCCAAGGATTTTTATCCAACTGCTTAATGCTCAATGACATTCTGCGGTTTTCTTTATCCATAGAAACAACAAGCACTTCAATTTCTTGGCCTACTTTGAACTTGTGATGTAAATCATTAATGCGATCGGTCCATGAAACTTCAGAAATGTGTACTAAGCCTTCCACACCTTTCATAATTTCTACAAATAAGCCATAATCGGTAATGCTTGCAATTTTGCCTTTAATTTTTTGGCCCACTGCAAGACTTTCAGCTGCTTTTTCCCAAGGATTATCACTTAATTGTTTCAAGCCAAGAGAGATTTTTTCGCTGTCTTTATCGAATGAAAGTACTTTAACGGTAATAGTATCACCCATTTTTACCATTTCGCTTGGGTGAGAAATTCGGCCCCACGTCATATCGGTAATATGGAGTAATCCATCTACACCACCAATATCAATAAACACTCCATAATTGGTGATATTTTTAACCATTCCCTGAATAACTTGATTTTCAGATAAGGTATCGAGTACTTTTTTGCGCGTTTCAGAGCGAGCGTCTGAAAGGAACTTACGGCGTGAAATAATTACGTTGCCGCGTTTTTTATTAATCTTAATAATGCTTGCAGTGATGGTTTGGCCCACATACTGATCAAAATCAACCACACGTTGAAGATCAATTTGTGATCCGGGCAAGAATGCCGGAATACCAATATCCACACTCAAGCCGCCTTTAACTTTATGAGTTACGGTACCTTCAGCAGGTTTACCTTCTTCAAATAGGCGAGTGATTTCATCCCAGGCGCGCAATGCTTTGGCTTTTTCATAAGAAAGAATTACACCGCCTTCTGAGCTTTCTAATTCATCCAGAATAACTTCGATCGGATCGCCGGCTTTAATTTTCTTAAGCTCGTGTTCAGAGAATTCATAGCGAGGAATAAAACCGTCAGATTTAAAATTGATGTCAACTAATACTCCATCATTTTCAACTTTAAGTACGGTTCCCTTTACTAATTTGCCCGTAGTAACATTTTCAAGCATACCGCTATAAAAAGCGGCA
>BTUB01000009.1:0-20268 GCA_045863215.1 Candidatus Babeliales bacterium
ATATGATTCAAACAAAATCTTTTTCACACCTTGTGCTTTTACTTTTAATACTCACCATCTTTCCAACCACGGGGTTCTCTGAACCACGCGACGCGTTTGATGATTTGATAGCATTTGTGGATAACAGTCCAGAAGTGTGTGATATTATTGGCAATACTAATTTTGAATCCATTCGGACAACCAATAAAGATGTAGTGCTTACCCTGCTTGATAATATTGGGGTGATTCGTCTTATTCAAGAAAATTTTTTTCTTCGTTCTAATATAATACGCACTCGAAGTTTACTTGATTATCCTTGGAATTTACCATGGCGCCATGATAAAGATAAAAAAGCCGTTTTTGTGGATCTTTTTTATAATCAGACCAGTCGTGCTTTTTTTACTCAAGACAGTTCAAATATTTGCACCTATCTTGCCCTCACCAATGATGGTTTTTTACAACGCTTGCAAGATATTTTGACCAATATAAGAAATAATTTCGCTCCTGATTTAAATACAGATCAACTTATTGAGCTCTTAGATCTATTTACCACATTTACCGTACAAGAACGAAGACTAGGACTCATGCTGGGAGGTAAAACCGCAATCAATTGTTGGCATATTACCGTTTTGGCGCCCTGGTATTATTTGGAACGAAATCATTTTGTGGATGATCGTGTGCAGCAAGATCTACTTGAATTATCGGAAGAAATTTTTGGAAGGCCAGCCAATCTCTGTGAATTGCATGCAGCAGAACGGCGGCAACATGAACTTGAAGAAGCGTATTTAATAAGTGATAAGTTTGGCATAGGTGATACACGTATTTATGCCGACTTTCCCATTATAAAAAAAGAAAAACTTACTACCCGCTTGGGAATACTCTCTACTATTCCCACCGCATTTGCATGGAAAAAAGGACTAAAAGGATCATCTTTACATCTGATTAAAAGACGTCCGGAACTAGATTTAGTGCAAATATTTGATGATGCGACTCTTTCTATAGCAGGAGCACCGTTTACTAATCCTCAGCCTATTAATTTTGCATTTGCAGTGCTAGAAAATTTGGGCGCTATGCTTTTAGAATCACCTTTGGGCAATGGTGGGCATTTTGGGTTAGGAACGTATATTCGCAATCGTTCTCCATTAACTTCTTTGATAAAACAAAATTGGGCAAAAGATGTTACCATGCGTAGCTTTATTTCTCTTGAATATTTATTTCCCGCAACCGAATGGCGAAGCTTTAGAATCCCGGTAGAAGAAGCACTTTTTAATTCACGTAATTTTCTTGATACCGAGGATCAAGCGGTGGTAAATTCCAATTACGCATTCTTGCTTGAACAAATTACTAATCGATTTATCCCTTACGCACTCGAGGCGAGAGTGCATCCAGGTATTGTTTTTCGTTGGAGCTCGCAACTCTTTTATGAAGGATGTGATTGGTTTGGATTTAGCTTTGGTACCGATACCTATGTGCGCAACAAAGAAAAACTGAGTGATGTGAATGCAACCCGCGCAGTGAAACGTATTATTGATCAATATCATGCGCGCTATCCTACGGCGTATCAAGCAAAATTGGCCGGATCAATCTTCTTTAAAATTGATAAACCAGATAAGTTTTGGACCATTTCGCTCTTTGCTGATTATACCTATATGAATCGAGGCATAGGAGCTGATTTTAGCTTAACGCTAAATACCGATGTATCATTTTAATTAATACAAACTATAAGGATTATTATAATGAAGCCCAATCATCTTTTATCCCTTCTTTTGCTTATTAATCTTATTAATAATGCAGATCATGCACCCATCACTTTGCAAGCTGAAATTTTAGAAATTATTGATGGTTTTGCGCTGGGAGTAAATGGCACCACCGTTGGTATGATTATGCGTTTGCGTTTGGATCTTAATAAACGTCGTGTTGGCAAAACAAGCAATTCTTCTCCTACTCTGGGCTTTTTTGAATTTGAAGATAAAAAATACACTATTTCAGAATTAGTGGTTCTCGAAAAAAAATTAATGGAAAGCAATAGCAGTGAAGATCAACAACGATTAAAGGCATTGCATATGACTTTAACCAAAATTATTGATGATTTTGTTGAGCTAACTAAACCATTTTTGGCTGATGCGCATGGCGCTAAAGGGCAAATGGTAGTGCTTATTAGCGAATGGGCTCAAAAAGCACATCGCATCGATAGTCATCTTCTTGAATGGGCCAATGTTGAAGAGGGTAAAGAATCAACGGCAATATATCAAAAAATAAAAACTATCGCATTATTTGAACAATTTGTGGATGACCTGCTATACTTTCTTGAGACTCTTTTACGCAGCTGCCCAAAAGCATGTGCCCAATTTAAAGAGATGATGGAACAAAAACAAAAAGAATCTGCAGCAGCTAAATAATATATTTTAGTCATTTTGCAAAGTACAATCTAAACAGATATTTCATGGATCATCAAGTTGAGCTAAAAGGAATTATAGATCGTTTTTTATTCCAAAATAATGAAAATGGATATGCCGTCTTTGCGCTTACACTTGATGATCAAACCACCATTACGGCGCGTGGCTATTTAAATAATGTGCACGCAGGTCAAGAAGTGGTTTTATGTGGTGCATGGAATATTCATCCTAAATTTGGCAAACAATTTGAAACACAATCTTATACTATTCAGGCACCTTCTACCATTATAGGCCTTAAAAAATATTTAGGTTCTGGGCTTATTAAAGGTATCGGGCCTTCTTATGCGCAAAAATTAGTGGATCATTTTGGAAGTTCAGTTTTAGAAATAATTGATACCCAGCCACATCGACTCAATGAAGTTGAAGGAATTGGTCCTAAGCGTGTTGAGCAAATCACTTTCGCATGGAAAGATCAAAAAGAGATTTCCAAAGTAATGGTGTATTTACAAGATAAGGGCATCTCAACCACGTATGCTACTAAAATTTATAAGGCGTACGGCCAAAATTCTATTGCGGTAATTACTGAAAATCCCTATCGTTTGGCGGATGAAATTTGGGGGATCGGATTTAAAATGGCGGATCAAATTGCCAAAGCCATTGGAATTCCTGAAAACTCATTAAAAAGAATAAAAGCCGGCATACTCTTTGCCATCAGCACCCACACCAGCCAAGGTAATCTCTATATAGAACTTACCAACCTTAAACAGCAGGCCCTGGAATTGCTGGTACTGGAGCAAAATGGAACTGAGCATCTTCTTAAAATCGCATTACATGATTTATATAATGAGGCAAAAATAAAACTGATCTCTGATAATGATCTTCATTATATTACTCTCAGTGCCCATTATTTTGCAGAAAAAGGAACCTCCCAAAAGATTGAACAGCTTTTACAACAACCAATTCAGCACGTTTTGGATATCAATACCGCATATCAATCATTACGCGTAACCGCTGAGAATGAAATCAGTCTAAACGAGGATCAACAGCGAGGCATTTTGGCATGTTTGCAAAATAAAATTACTATTATCACCGGCGGGCCCGGTACCGGAAAAACAACACTTATCAAAAAATTACTTTCAATTCTTGATGAACATCGATTGATCTATAAACTTGCAGCTCCTACGGGCAGAGCGGCTAAGAGAATTTCTGAAGGCACGGGCAAATTTGCTCTCACAATCCATCGTCTTTTAGAGTATGATGTGGCTTCACGCTCTTTTACTAAAAATGAACAAAATGCCATTCAAACTGATTACATCATCATTGATGAAGCATCAATGATCGATATTTTTTTGGCACATGCAATTCTTAAAGCAACTCCTTTTTCTGGCCATTTAGTATTTATTGGAGATGTGGATCAGCTTCCTTCAGTAGGTGCGGGAAATTTTTTACATGATCTCATTAAAAGTAATAAAGTAACTACTGTTGCACTTACGCACATTTTTCGGCAAGCACAAGACAGCTTGATCATAATAAATGCGCATAAAATAAACGAAGGTGAATTTCCGATATCAAGCCTTCCTGATGCAAAAAAAGATTTTATTTATATTAAAGAAAATGATCCGGCAACCGTGAATCAACATCTGGAACAGATATTTGGATCCTTAATAAAACGGCAAGGTATTTTACCCAGTGATGCAATGGTGCTCGTGCCAATGAATCGAGGAATAGTGGGAACCCAACAAATTAACGGACATTTACAGGCATTATTGAACCCAATAAAACCTGACACTAAACAATTGGCGCATGGCATCTATCGCTATTGCACCAGCGATCGCGTGATGCAAATTCGCAATAATTACGATAAAAATGTATTTAACGGTGATACTGGGATTATTGATGATATTAATATTACTGATAAAATGATTCTAGTGAAATTTTATGATCGCATCGTAGAATATGAGTATAGCGATTTGGATGAGCTGGTGCTTGCCTATGCTATTTCTATTCACAAAAGCCAAGGCTCGGAATATCCGGCCGTAATCATCCCTATCTTCATGCAACATTTTACCTTATTGCAGCGTAATTTAATTTATACAGCTCTCACCCGCGCAAAAAAATTCTGTATATTAATAGGACAACCAAAAGCCATTGCCATGGCAATCAAGAATAATAAAGGGCTGGAAAGAACCACCTTCTTACAAAAATATTTAACCACCGATTTGAAGGCGCGATGAATGAAAAAAAATATAGGGTTTCTTCTTCTATTCACCTTGTTTTTAGAACTAAATGCACGGTGGCCTTTCAACTTATTTGGTGCCAAAAAACCATTCAGCATCGTTTTGGAAGCAAGTGGAGATGCGATTAATCCCGGTCGTACTATTTTTAATAACTTTGAAAACAGCATCTGTTTTACTCTTGCACAACAAATTAAACAGATATTAGATGCAAACTATATACCCGCACGCATATATTTAAATCGCACTCCCACAGAAATAATCACTCCATTGCAAAACGCTCAATTTTCAAATAAACTCGCGGCTGATTTATATATTAGTATTCATTGTTATCAATGCAATCATCCGCAAGCACGCATACATTTATATCAATTTTCATATCATGATCCGATTATCATAAAAAAAAATAGTTTAGGTTTTTATCGCGCTGATCAGATATATTTACTCAATGAAACTCAAACCACTCAGTGGATTCACGAATTTAAAAAAATAATCTCCGGGCAATCCGAAATAGAAATTCACGGAGTATATGCTTTGCCTTTCAAACCCTTACTAGGAATTGAAGCAAGTGCTTTTGGAATAGAAATTGGTATACCCCATAATGCAAATATGAATCAAATTGCTTATATTATAAGTAGTGCGCTTGAAGAATTTATAAGAAGAAAAAATGCATGAAAAGTAATACCTATTATTTTATAAGTGTAAGCGTGTTCATTCTCGGGCTTTTTTTATATGCGCTTCACCATGAATATATAATCATTAATCCAAAAAAATCTTATTTTACTTCTTTAGCAGAAAGTACTACCAACAAACAAAAGGCAATACTTTTTTTCTTTAAAAATGTCTGGCAGCAAGATGAGATACACTTATTATTATCTGAAGATAAGGCTCACAATGCTCAATTAATAATAAGTCGCTGGCTTGAAAATGCGGGTGATGAACAATTAATAAACAAAAATATTTCCGTGCAAGATGCGTTTTTGGTTAATCAAAATGAACTTTTTATTTCGTTTGATCGCTCGTTATTTTCAAAAGAAAGCAACACATTTGAAAAATGGATGCTTATAGAAGGCATTCTTAAGACCATAAAAAATACACTTCCTTCTATAAAAAAAGTATATTTTATGGCACAACATCAACCACTACTTGATCCCCACTTGGATTTTACAAATGCATGGCCTATTGAAGGGTTTGTATACTAAATTTCGTAAAACTAACGCAAGCATTTATTTAAAAATATAAAAAAAAATGCTATATCAATACCATATTACCTCAAAAAAAAGGATAGCATGTTTTTGTATCGCATCATATTTTTGGGATATTTATTTTTCTCCTTTTTCATTACTAAAGCAGATGAATTTAGTAGAATTGCTGAGCAAGATAATATTCTCGATAATATCTATGGTCCGCCAAAAGAACCCGCAGTAAAATTACAATGGTTTGGCTATGTAAAAGCAGAGGCAATTTATGATTCACGTCAGGTGTTTGGCTTTCGTGAGGATCAGCTTCTGTATTACCCGGAAAGAAAACTCCTAGATGCGCGTGGTCAAGATATAAATGCGCGTGGCACTTTTGATACCTATGCGATTCAAACACGTCTTGATCTTGCTGGATTTGGGCCTAATGTGGGTTGCACTAAAAGCGTATTTTTAATCGAAGCGGATTTTTTAGGCCGAACTGATAGAACCATTAATGAATTCGCATTAAGGCAAGCATTTATGGTATTACATGCTGATGGTATCACTTTTCTGGCGGGCCAAGCATGGCACCCGATTTGCATCCCAATTACTTTTCCTGAAACTATTTCATTTAATGAGGGAATTCCCATCAGTCCTTTTGCTCTGCAACCGCAATTTAGATTTACCTTTACAAATGAATATTTTGAATTAATGCTCACTGCAATTGGATTTCTAGGGGATCGCCCCTTCGGTCCAACCGAACTAGGCGCAAAAACGATCCGTGATTCTTTGATGCCCGATTTTAATATTTTGGCCAAAATTTCTAAAAATGAAAACCTTGAACTTTATTTTGACCTTGATATTATGCGTGTTTTGCCTCGTTTAGTAACCAATTTTAATTATCGAGAACGAAATCCTTTTACTGCCCTTTCCACATGCGTTACTTCAAAAATCTCATTTGATAATACTGTGTGGTATACCCGGTTTATCTATGCAGAAGATGCTGCCGTTTTTGAAATGATTGGCGGGTACGCAGTGCATACCCGTAATCCCATTACTGATGAACGCACATACACACCCTTACGAACTCTTGCTGCTTCCACAGAACTAATTTGGGAAAGTGATTGGGAGCCGGGAATTTTTCTTGGATATGCAAAAAATATTGGCGCAAGCAAAACAATTATTCCTAATTTTGGGCCCGATAATGAATCGGGTATTTTTTCTTTGGGCCCAGATATTAATTATGTTTTTAGAGTTTCTCCTCGCATTCGCTATTATAATCAGAATCTTATTATAGGCATGGAATTAGAATATACCCAAGCGGCATATGGAATCATAACCATTCATGGCGATGTGGCAAATGCGGTCCCCGTGGGAAATACCCGCTTTTTATTTGCCACGTATTATGTTTTTTAGCATCACAAGGAATCTATGAAACACGTTATCACAATTAAAAAATTATTTCTTTTAAGTTTTTTTGCTCCGCAATTATATGCGGACACCTTTTCACAAATTGCGGAAGCTCAAAATATATTAGATAGAACCCAGTTAGGATGGACCAATACTCCATTTGATACGTATATGAAAATCTCGGGTTATGTGAAGGCCGAAGGTATTTATGACCAGCGCCAAAATTTTACCCAACGAGATGGACATGTTTTACTTTTCCCCTTGGACCGTCGTCCCGATGTACGAGGAAAGGATATTAATAGCCGTGGGGATTTTGGTGAATACGCAATTCAAACACGTGTACGTTTTGAAGCATTCGGGCCAGATATTGGTCCTATGCACAGCAGAAGCTATATCGAAGGGGATTTTTACGGTACCACCGATGAAACTATTGATACATTTCGATTACGCCATGCATATTTAGAATTAGAATCAGAAGAATTTAATTTTTTAGCAGGACAAACCTGGCATCCTATGTTTATTCCCGTTGAAGCACCCGATACTATATCCTTTAATACCGGCGTTCCGATTAATCCACTGAGCAGAAATCCACAATTTCGCATGGTCTATCATAATGATTCATGGGATATTTTAGGTGCCGCGATGGGTTTTTTAAACTTTCGGCCTGATGGCCCAATAGGATTTAGCAATACGTATTTCAGAGATGCCATAATGCCTAATTTACATTTGCAAGTACGCTATAAGTGGGATTGCGCAACTAATTTTATCGGCGCAGGAGTCGATGTAATGCGCATTTGTCCACGCTTAGCATCAAATTTAAATTATAAAGAAGTGAATCCTTTCACTGCGTTTTCTGCACTGATATATTCACGCCTTGCTTATGATGAACATATTATTTTATATTCCAAATTTGCCTATGCAGAAAATGCTACTATGTGGGCTATGATCGGTGGGTATGCGGTGCATTCAGTTGACCCGTTAACTGATATACGTACTTATACACCTTTACGCACTGTTTCTTTTTGGTCTGAACTCATATTTGAAGGGAATACCGAACCGGCACTTTTCATTGGTTTTGCAAAAAATTTGGGCGCAAAAAAAACTATCATTCAATCAATTGATGGCGAAGATACCGTATATGGAATTGGAACTGATATTAAAACTCTTTTTCGCGCAAGCCCTCGCGTCAGATGGTATATAGAATCATTTGTGGTGGGTGCCGAGATTGAATATACACGCGCAACCTATGGTTTTCTGGATGCGTTTGGCGATGTAGTGAATACACATCCAATTGCAAATACAAGATTCCTATTTGCAACGTATTATATATTTTAAGTGCTTGCCTTTATCGCATACTTATGCGTATGTTTTAACTAAGATCTTTAATTTAAAAAGGAGTTTTAGTATGGATCATATTCCGCAAATGTCTCACAATTTCCAAGGGTTGCTTTTATTCTTATTTGGCTTGGTATTATTTTTGCATGTTACTAATATTTTAGTGTTTGGGACCAAAACTATCATTCTTTTGGCATCCTTGGCACTCATGGCATATGGATTCATGAAAATGAATGGGACCGCAAAATTAAAAAAATTGCTCAAAAAATAGCACAACAAGCAGGGGCTCGCAAGAGCCCTTTTTTATTGCAAGGAACTACAATGAAAAAGTTAGTAATAAGTTTATTATTAGTAAGTACTAATCATCTATTGAGCATGCAGAGCTCCTTCATTCCAGCCCCGGTAAAAAAACGATGCAGCAATTGCCAGCAAAGTTGTGTTAATATATGTGACCAAGTTAAGGCAAAACATAAAAATTTAATTGCTCAGTTACATGTTTTTCACAAATTGGAAGCCGCTAAGGTATATGGTCATCCTTGCGAAAATATTCAAACCGAAGGCCTCGAAAATTTATTTGTTGAACCGCAAATACCACAGCCCGTAAAACAGACACCAGCTCAAAAGAAAATTTCCACATTATTTACCGCAACCGAGCCTTCTTCAGAAGTTTCTACAACAAAAGAACTAACAATTCAATATGCAGACATCGATAGATTACTTCAAGAATTGGAAAAAGATGTTAGCCAACCGATAGTAAAAAAATTAACTCTTGCGGATCATGCTAAAGAACTAACTACTTTAATACGTCGTGCAGGCAGCCAAACGTTATCTTTATTAAACCCACAATCCACGGAAACAGATATAAACAATCTTGATGCAACTTGTAATCAATTATCAGAAAAAAATAATATCTTGCCTGATCTTATAAGTTCTGCAACTATAACAGAAAAAAATAATCCTGAATTTTTGCGCCTTTCTGGGTTGGTAACTCAAGCAGTTGAATCCGCAAAAAGACTTGGGCAAAAAGAACCTTTGATAAAATTTCAAGATGATTTTACCCACCCCTTTAATGGATATAGAAACGAAATTCAATTGTTGCAACATTTGCTCTCACAAAATAAATAATTTTTGATTATATGTGGGTTTCTTCAAAGGAACCCATTTTCATTTTTGGCTATTTTCATCAGATCCAGTAAACTATGCCTAATTTTAAAAACGCAAAAAAAAGGTGTATAGTATGAAACAAGTTATACAATTGTTCTTGGGATTATTAATAAGTGCTCAAGCCATTGCAATGGACTATTTAATAGAATCTGATGCTTCTATCGCAATATGGCCACAAAATGCTCATGATTTTTATGAAGTAAATCCGATTATTTTTGCTCAACAGGAATCCGAAGAATTAAGCACCGAAAATAAACAACTCTTCAAACTCAATATACATTTAATAAAGCGGTCAATACAATAAAAGAATCGCATCCTCAAGTACTTGCCTGGACCAAAACTCCTGATGATAAACAAACGGTAGAAAAATTGCCTGCCCTTTCAACTACATTACAAGAACAAACTAATATCATAGAGGCGTGGCTCAGACAAATAAGTTCAAGAAATACCGCTTCTTTTATCATGCTCCGCGATACTATAGAAGCATTTGAAAAATCTCTTAATAGAATAGAGATTAACCATGAGGAAAAAGAGAAATTGATCCAAATCATTACAGAAGATTTATCGCATCCAGTAGGCCATTTCTTACATATTTTTGAATTATTAAAAGGATTAGTTAGAATTTAATCTCTTTATAAGAATCATTTAAATTTTTCCCGCACGAATATCTTCTTCTTGCTTGCGATCAATAGTGCCAGAATTTCCAATCACTACACGAACCGGGTAGGCAATTTCGATTCCATGTTCACGCAGGCGCCTTACAATTGCCAAACGCACATCACTGGCAATATCCCACATATCAAGTGTGTGATTGGAACTAATATATCCACGCACCATAAACACATAGCCCAAATCGCTAAAGCTTTCTAGTCGCACCACCGGTCGTGGATTTTTGAGAATCACCTTACTCTCATCAAGCACCCGTATGAGAAGTTCTTTTACGTGATCAGGATCAACTTTATACGGAACCGTAATTAAAATATCATCAAACGCAATAAACCCTCGCGCGTGGTTCCAATTTGCTACACTTCGTGTGGTTGCCATAAGATTGGGCATAATTATGGTAGTACTATTTTTTCTGCGCAATTCAACCGAGCGTGGCGTAATTCTACGCACCACTCCATAGTTTTCTGAATCATAAAATACGTAATCACCTACTTTAATCGGTCGTTGCACAATTAAAATAAAGTACGCAATCAAATCAGCTGCCGGATCTTTGATTACCCAACCAATACCGAGTATTAACGCACCGAGCAGATACCAGACTAATTCACCTAGCCCAACCGCACGAAACCCAAGAATTAGCGAGGTTATAATTATTAAATAGCGAATTAAACTGGCTATGGTATTTTGAACACCCGAATCAACCAGCATGATGTCAAAAATACGTTCTAATACAAATCGATTTATCGCGAAGGCCACTAACGAGCCGACTAATATAAATCCAACAATTTGGAATAATGTATAAAGAGAAATAGGAGATTGTGTATTTTGCAACAAGAATGGAGTTCTGATCCATGCTACTACATCAGACCAATTTTGCACTTTGAGTAAAACTTCCGGCCAATGCCAAATACGTGCAGCAATAAGCAATGCTAGAAAGGTAAATATAGCAAAAAGAAGCACTACTAATAATCCGTACCATGTTTTTGCATATGCAAATCGATCTCGCGCTACTTCTTCATCCGTATCAAAATAGAAAAATAATTTGGAAGATACCCGCTTGAACCATTCTTGGATCCACAAAATAAGCTGAAATAAGAGTGCCGTGTAAATGAGCCGTTTGAGTACAAAAAGCACCAGCCTTCCATATCCCACATATGGATTACTCATTACAATAATAGCAATCAAAACCAATTGAATAAGATAATAGTAAGTATCCACTATCTCATAAATCCATTTCCCAAGTTCAGTTCGCGTTGAAATTAAACTGAGAATCTGATCCTTAGCTAAAAGCAAAATTGCTGCAATTTGAAAGATAATAAAATTAAGCGCAAGTAAAAGCGTTGGTAATTCAGATTTATGATAATTTCCTAAAATGAATGCTTCTCTAAATAATACAATAATAATGGTGGCATATAAGAGCGTAGAAAATACCACCACAAAACGTTCTTGATAATCTTTACTCAAGAAAATATAATTGTGCGTTTCATTGAAATGAACCAAATATTGCATCCATCTATTTGCCAAATAAAGCAAGTAGGGAATTGAGAATAAATAAAATAAAATATACACATAAGGATCAGGCAATGGATTCATCATAAGCGTGATAAAAATACTGGCCCATACCGCAATGCCTACCAAATGTTCTGTTGCAAAACCCAAAAGAGCCGCGATTAAAACGCTAATCCATTTTATTCCCATGGGCGCCTGTTCAAGGGTCAACAATCGATTGGTAATAGAAGGTAAATAACGTTTAATAATCCAAAGACCCACTAATGCAATTAAAAGCTTTACAATAAATAAAAGAACTTGCCATGGCGAATTAAAGAGCTCTTTGAATTTCTGCCACACTAATTTAAATTCAATTGCACCAATATAGGTATTTACATCCTTAATAAATGATTGCGCATCGGGAACACTATTTTTAATACCGTTCCAAGAAATCGCGTGTTCAGGACGATACCAGATAGTAATCGATCCAAGTTCGGCACTGATAAAATCAAGATGTTTGCTTGCATTAGATATTTTAGAAAGAATATCAGTATATACCCCCATAATTTTGCCTAAAAGATCTATTTGCTCTTGTGCTTTTGTTTCAGCATGTTTAAGCAATGCAATATATTGTTCATAATCCACTAGAGAGTCTTTAAAGACCATATTTTTATCTTGCTCAGCTTGCTGCAAACGAGTCTTGAGGTTTTCAAGGGCTTTCTTTTGCGTAGTAATGAGGGCAGAAATATTATTTTGTTTTTCTTTATACAACGTATAATTGGCTTTATTTTCTGCTTTGGGAGATTCATATTTTTTAATTTCGCGCGTAAGCTCTTCTTCCGTACTAAATCCTGAGCCGGCTACTTTATAAAACGATTCTTTTACCCCAATTCTAAGCGCTTCATCTCGCAATCGTTCTTCTTCAAGCGCCAACTGTGCCTCTAACAGCTCCTTTTTACGCTTTATAAGTAATACTTCATCATTAAGCGTGCCTACTTGAGCCAAGGCCACATATCCACTGGGAGTTTTTCTGGGTTCTTTATTCCATTCATCAAGCTCAACACCCAATGGAATATTATATCGCTTTGAAAGTATTTCGAGCTCACGCGATTTTTCTCTTTGTTCCGCAGATAAACGCTCAATTTCTTGGCGATACTCCTCTTTGATAGAAAACGATTGTTGTTTTTTCTTATCAAGCTCATCAAGAGCAAAGGCCACATCCGCTTCATTAATTTTGGTAAGCGGTTTTATGGTACGAACTGCGGTTTTTAGTGCTTCCAATTGTTGTTTAGCTGCAAAAAGTTTCGCTTTTATAAGAGTATGTTTATACTCGGCCTCGGTAATACGTATGGCATCAAGTGCTTTGCGATCATTAAATACTAATTCCCATGATGCATCTAATTCTGCTCTTTGCTTGAGCGAAAGACCAAGCAGTTGATTATTTTTTTCTTTATTAATGGCATAATTTTCTATCGTTGCCTGTGCGGCTCTTTTGCGATTTTCAAGCTCTATCGCCGCATTTGCTTCTTGCTCGGCAAGTGAAACAATATCCTTTTCTCGCTCAAGAATTTTTTCATATAATGGTAATAGATCATCATCAAAAGAATAACTTGTTTTATCCTTGCCCAAAAGTGCTTGCATGCGCTGCTTGGATTCAGGATCTTTTACGTATTCTTCATCAAGCTTCTTTACTTCATCCATGCTGCTAATTACTTGCGTGCGAGATGTTTTAAGATCATTGAGCAATTGGAATCGTTCAAGCGCAACTTCTAGTTTCTGTTTTATAAATTCATTTTCAGGGTTTGTCTTAAGAATCTGTTCAAAAGTAGTGATCTGGTTTTTCAGTTGATCGATAGTGCTACTTGTGGTGGCATTAAATTCTTTATCGGCCTTTAATTCTTCACGTGCTTTTTTATAAGCAGCTAATCGCGCTTGGCGCTCTTCTAAAATGGTAGTAAAAAATTTTTTTTCACCAGGTAATAATTTTTTCTCTGCTTCTTCTACCAGAGCCGCGCCAAATGCCTGGCTCATCATTATGCACAGAGAAAATATAACCCATTGTTTTTGTGTGTTCATAATAACCTATTTTGTGTCTAAAAAATGCATTGTCTTGAATACATGAATTAGTGGGTGAACTAACACACAGGCACGCACCCATTCATGTAACGCTTGCTTAATGTCTAAATGTATTGATTTATTAATAATAGTGTCAATAGATTCTCGCGCAAGAAGATAATAGTTTGCATCATGAAATCGAGATTCTTCCGGATACATGCCAAGCGCAACGAGTAATTTAAATAAATAAACTATTTTATAATCACTGCTATAGGAGGTTATTTGAGATTCATACAGCTGACAAATCATTCCAAATATTTCCGGCACACTGGTAGCAAAGGGGCTAGAAAAATAAACGATCTCAAGCACATGATGCAAAAATAAAATATCCTGCGTAGCCAAAGCCAACGGCATATCAACTAATTCAACTGAATATAAAAAGTAAATCGAGCCTCGTATTTGCGTATAATAACAAATGAATCCACCCGGACTATAGGCATCCGAAGGTGGTACCGCTTCAATTTTTCCCAGCTGCTGATCAAGTACCACCATTTTCATCTTTTTCGGGAAAAAAGTTTTAAGAATTATTCCGTTTTTTTTATTTTCCATTTTCTCACTATTAAAGATTGCTTCACGTAAGAGCTTATTGTCATTTTAAGTATGCCATAGAAATATCAGTTTTACCCCCACTCTTGATTTATCAACTACTCTTGCCCTAAAGTAATAGCGAAAAGAAAAAGGATAAGCAAATGAACATTATGGCTCGCTGGCTTTATTTTTATATATTTTTTTCTTTTGGCTTAGCAAATGCCAACCATCCGCGCGTTACGATTATTATGGTGGTTGATCAATTAGCAGCGCACTATTTTGCTAAACTTTCCTGTTTTTTTAACTATGGATTCAAAGAATTGATAGAAAAAGGATTAGTATACCAAAATGCCTATCATCCTCATGCAATGCCTTCAACAGGGCCGGGGCACGCAGCTCTATCAACCGGTTGCTATCCCAAAGATCATGGCATCGTAGGAAACAATTGGTGTACCTGCCAAGGCATTCTTGTATCGTGCGATGATGATGATCCTTGTAAAGCTGCAGTGATTAATCCAGCAACCGGCAGATGTTATCACTATGGTAAAGGGCCTTCAAATATTATGACTGATAGCATTTCAGATCAATTTATGATGAGTAATCAGCCAGATACTCCACGAGCCGTATTTTCCATTTCTTTAAAAAGTCGCGCGTCAATTTGCACTGCAACCAAAATGGGAAAAGCAATTTGGTTTGATGGCAAAACTGGTTACTTTACTTCGAGCAAATTCTATTTTAATCAACTTCCTCGTTGGCTCAAGGAATTTAATCGTCAGTACAATCTCAGCGCAATTTCAAAAGTACATTGGCCGTTATTTTATGACAAAAATAGCCCGGCCTATGACTTTAAAAACATTGATAATTATGCTTTCGCGCAACGGCCCAGCATTGTGGGCACCTCCATTGCTATTAATCATGGGGGCAAATACCCATTTGCTCTTTTTGATATGACCCCCGCTGCCAATCAGCTCATTTTCGATTTGGCATCCTTTTGTATTAAAACGCAGTTACAACAAAACCCATGCCAGGAACTTCTCATGTGGGTTTGCCTGAGCCCCCTAGACATTGTGGGGCATACTTTCGGTCCGGAATCTCGAGAAGCAATTGATATGATTTATCATCTTGATTATCAAATACAACAATTTATGAATACAATATATTCCATGTTCGAGAGCAACGATGTATTATTTGTTCTTACTGCTGATCACGGAGTAAGCCCAATTCCAGAATTACTTGAACAAGAAGGATACCCATCAGCACGCCGTATCAATTATGCCGATTTGGTTCCGGCGCTCAACCAATCCATTAAAGATAAATTCGAAATTGATAACTTCGTTGATAATTGCATGTCTGCACAACTATACATTAAAGAAAAAAAATTAAAAAAACTGTCGCCGGAACACCAAATCGAAAGTATTTCTTTACTAAAAAAAATAGTACAAAATCATGCCGGCATTAAAACAGTCTGGACTGTTCCCGAATTGCAATCACGCAGCTTTCCTACAAATGCAATTGAGTTTTTCTATAAAAATCAAATTTATCCAGATAGAACCGGTACTTTAATTGTACAACCATTTCCGTATTGTGTGATAGATGATCATTATCTGGGAACCGGCCATCGTACTCCGTATGCAACAGATACTCAAGTACCACTTATTTTATATCAAAAAAATAGTATCTTCTCTCAAAGAATAAGTGCAAATGTATGGACCTTACAACTTGCACCAACCCTCGCTCATTTTATGGGCATTCAAAAACCATCAGCATGTATTGTGCCGATATTACCGGGAATCACTGATATAAAAGAATCTCAAAAACCCCTATTAAAAAAGGAAATCCATGAAGAAGCTATTGCTTATTCTCCCCCTTTACTTTGTAGCAAGCTTACAAGCTGAATGCCAATCATGCAATGCACCACAGGCACGCCGCACGAGCAGATATACCACTAAACGTTCATATCAAGAAGTAAGAGGAACAAGAAAATCACGCCAAGTAGTGCAACCGACAATTGAAACCAGACCGGCCCGTATTCAACCACAATCTGATCTAGAAATGATTGACATCCAAGAAGTAGTGAGCGAACCGGCAAGACCAACATTGCAGATGATTTCAACCCCGCAAGCAAAAGCTCCACAACAAGCACCACAAGCAAAAATAGCCCAAGCAAATCCTAAAGCTTCAGCTCCTTCTGTTAATGAGACGGAAATTGTTCGTCCCAAAATTCATGAAGGCATAAATCAAGTAAATTATACCGCAAGCATTGGCAAATCAGGGGCATTGGTTCATGTGGTTGAAACCAAACCAGTTCAAGCAACTTTATCCGGCAAAATAATTATTCCTCAAGTAGTAGATGGACAAATGCAACAAACTGAAAGAGCACTTTCAGAGCAAGAAGCACAAATGTATCATCAAAAAATTAAAGCTGCGGCACAAGCTGCATAATTATATTTAAAAGACAGTGGGCCGGTACCAAACCGGCCCTTTTTTATTCTACAATTACGCAATAATTTACATTCCCTAAAGCTTTACACAAAGATGTAGCCTTCAAACAAAAGCACAAATTTGTTGTACCTTTTTGCAGGGCTTGATACTGCACTTTCACTGTGTGAATCATATTGTTAGAATTACAAGCGGGTATATCTATTTCTTTCACAAACTTTAAAATTGCAGGTTTAATTGGGGTAGTATAAAAAACATTAGTCCAGTGATTGCAAGCATACACAGTCAGTTCAATTATCTGCCCCTCCGTTGCTCTCACTTCTTGCTTTTCTTGATGATGCTGAACATAAGATGTTGATTCATCCATCGCATAGGTATCAAAATGAATTAAAAGGGATAATAGCAAAATATAATATTTCATACTTCTTCCTAAAAAAATGGGCCGGAAAATTCCGGCCCCTATTCTAATGCAACTTTATTGTTACTGCAATCCCATATCATGCAAGAATGCATCTTGATTTGGCTCACGGCTCAAGAAATCCTTGAGTAAATCATTAGGATCTTTGCTTCCGCCTCTTCCAATTACCGCATCAACATATTTGCGACCAATTATCGGATCAAGCAAGCCAATTTTTTTGATCTCATTAAACAAATCATGCGCAAATACTTTGGACCACATATAGCCATAGTAGCGAGCACCATATCCAGTTAAATGTCCAAAGGACGCATAAAAATGATCACGGGGATCAGAATTCACAAATGGCATCACTTGAGTTCGAAGTTGTTTTAAAACTTCAGCCGGATCAATTTTTGGCCCATTATTGAAATAATCCAATGAAAGATTGGCAATAAATAACTGGCGAGTAATATGAAATCCGGAATCAAAAGTACGTGCTTTTAAAATCTGAGCAATTAAATCATCGGGCAACTGCGTGCCGGTTTGATAATGTTTACTCACCATTTTAAGAATTTCAGGATCCCACAACCATTCTTCTAGCATTTGCGAAGGCATCTCCACAAAATCGCGCTTCACATGGGTACCGGAAAATGATGCTACTTTTGTTCTACCCAATAGAGCATGCATGGCATGGCCAAATTCATGAAAGAAAGTATTTACATCTTTTAATAATAATAAAGAAGGTTTATCGGTCATCGGTTTAGGAAAATTAGCAATTACGATTGCAACCCCTAAGTTTGGTTTTCCGTCTGGAGAATAGGCCACCGGAATAATAGTATGCTCACATGCATGACTATATTTATTAGGACGTGGATATAGATCCATAAATAAGTAACCGAGTTTTTCTTTTCTTGTTTTATCAAAAACTTCAATAAGTTTTACTTCCGGATCCCATAATATGGGCACCGGAACTTGTTTAAATTCTAAATCAAAGAATTTTTGATAAATATCAAGCAGACTATCAATAGTTGATTGCATCGGAAAATATTCGGCAATTTTATTTTCATCAAGATTATATTTGGCCTTCTTATAAGCAGTTTTTACAAAATTGAAATCCCAGGGTTGGAGTTTTCCATATGCTAAAGTTACGCCCTGTGGAAGCGGATGAGTAAAATCTTGTACTTCTTGCGCGGCTTTTTTTTGCGCTTTTACCACAAGATTGTTTAAAAATGAGACCGCACGATCAGGATTTTGAACCATTTCAGCATCAAGTTCAAGCGCCGCATAGGTAGGAAAGCCAAGAATTTGCGCAGTTTCATAGCGCTTTGCAATCAAATCTTCAAGAACTTTTTGATTAGCCGGATATGCGCGATTATTATATGCGTTCCAAAATTTCTCACGAGTAGTAGCAACGGTACAATTTTCCATAATTTGATTAAAATTGGGCATATTGGTATGCACAATATATTTTTCATCATCAGTTTTTGGCAGATTCTTAATGTAATCTTCAGGCAATCCTGCCAATTCTTCTGTGGTTACCTCAATACTGCTTTTATCTTGTGCAATATTTTTATCAAAGTCTAAAGCGATATCCACCAACTCTTTTTGGATTCTTTTCAACTCTTCAAGCTGATCATCAGGCAAATCAAGCCCTGAGCGCTTAAAATCTTTAAGTGTTTCTTGAATATAATACACTTGTTCGGCTGATAATTGCTCATTTTGCGCATTATTTTCCACGTAATATTTAAACCCATTATACAAATCACGATTCATAGAAACATTATCGATAAAGAAATTTTGTATTGATTTTACCGCATCACGCGCGGCATCTCGTATCGCTTGATCAGGGTGCACCAAATCTAAGGTTGAAATGATCCCACCCACAATCACCGCATTAGAAAAAGCATTCAAATTATCCAATTCCGCAACCGTATTCGCATAGGTGCGCTGTTCATGAGGCACTGCGATAATATCATCAAGCTGTTTTTTTGCCTGTGCCAAAGATTCTTTGGTCATTTGTTCAATTTGGGCCACCGAGCATGGAAATAATTTAATAGCATCGGCAGCAGAATTCACTTCAGCATATGTCATAGAAGTCTTTCGAGTTAAAAAATATAAAGAACTACCAATTGCAACGGCCAATAAAATTAAAATAATACGAGTTATACTCATATAAATCCTTAAATTACGCACCTAATTTTTTCTTCAGCATAAACCATTCATCACGTAAAGCAATCGCAGTCTCAAAGTCCAAATTTTCTGCTGCTTGTGCCATTTCAACTTCAATTTGAGCCAAACGGTTTTCAATAAGTTCCGGCGTTTCAGGCACCTCTTTTTTCTTTTTTTTGTTCATTTTAGACGCTTGTGCAATTGCACGTTGCAGATCAGTAATGCTTTTGGTTACTTCCCGTTTTACGCTTACGGGGGTAATATTATGCTTTTCATTAAACTCTTGTTGCAATTGTCTACGTCGATTTGTTTCATCAATTGCTTCTTTCATTGATTGCGTAGTTTTATCCGCATACATTAATACTTTTGATTGGGTATTACGTGCGGCACGGCCAATTATCTGAATTAATGAGCGGCGATCTCGTAAAAAGCTCTCAATATCCGCATCCATGATTGCCACCAAGGCAAGCTCAGGCAAATCAATGCCTTCACGTAAAAGATTTACACCTACTAAACAATCGAAAATACCAAGACGTAATTTTTGTAAAAGTTCAGTTCGTTGCGGCGTCTTAAGTTCACTGTGTAAATAGCAGACTTTAATCTGGCGCTCTTCTAAATAGCGAGCCATATCTTCTGCGAGCTTTTTGGTAAGCACAATCACTAAGGTTCTAAATCCTTTATCGGTAGTATCTTTAATTTCTCTCACTAGATCATCAATCTGGCCTAATCGCGGACGAACTTCAACTAATGGATCAACTAATCCGGTTGGT
>BTUB01000010.1:0-19329 GCA_045863215.1 Candidatus Babeliales bacterium
AAGGGGTGTATTTTCCGGAGAACGCAATGCGCGAGTAATGAAGTTGATATTTTTCACTGATTACCTAGATATACCCGAAATTGCCTACTCGATCAAGCGGGCTGGAGATACCATTCTTAATATTTTCAAAATAATTTGATTTCAAGCGCTACTCTGCTTACACTGAAGGCCAGTTATCCTACAAAAATAAAAGGTAATTAGTATGTGCAACATGTTACTATTCATATTTATTTCTTTCGTATCATATTTGCCGCTTTTGACAATGGAAACCCCTGCAGAAGAAAAAACGTGGACATGGGAAATTTTTCATCTGGTAGATCAATGGACCGATCCTCTTTCTTACTTCACCGATCCGCGCGCGCCTAAAGTGTGTGATGACGTAATGCGTTTTGGGTTACCTACTCATGATCCTAAATACCGCGAATATACAGGCGATGCACAATGTCTTGATGATGTTAAAAGCGCCTTAAAACGTCAGCGTGCGCTTATCACTTCATTAGAAGCTGAGTGTTTAAAAGATAGTGGTAGTAAAGTTGAATTGCTTCGGGATGCATACGACAGACAAAAAGAATATTTCTCTCAAAACGTCATAGCATTGATTGAATCATATTTAAAAAGATCAACACAAGTAGCACGAAACACTGCATTAATACTTGATAAACAAGCCGGAAAAACTCTCGATGCACCACCAATTCCTACCCATCTTTCTGGCATGCAACCAATTGATGAAACACGTGCAGTTACTTATAAAACAATTGAAAATTTGGTGATGGCAACTCCTGGAATCTGGGGTAATACAATAAATTATCTGCGTAAAACATGGACCGATCCACTTAAATATTTAACTGATGAAAAAGCACAAAGTATTTCTCTGGCAATGCGGCATTTGCATCCTTGCCATAAATTTCACACAGATCAATGGCAATTTAATAATCAATTAGAATTTCACAAACGGTTAATTCATCAAGCACTTGAAAGGGAAACAAAATTAACTCTAGCACTACAATATGCTTTAGAAAAAAAGAAAGATTGGATGGTAGTCAATATAAATCCTGAAAATCCAGACAATCAATCAGTGATGATAAACATTGCTAGTAGTTATTCTCCAATCGTGCGTGCAATAATAAAAGGTTTTCTAACAAGCGCAGCAAACAAAAAAGAACGCGAAGTAAGAGAAAAAGAAAAAAAAGAACAAGAACAAAAAGAGTTGATAGAAAAATCTCAACAAATTACTCCATTAATACATTCTCTACGCAGAAAACTTTCTGATACAAACAACAAAGAAAAATTACAATCACTTACCGAAGCTCAAAGAAATATTCCAATTATTGCAGGCAATAAACTCATTAGCAATCGAGGAGCCGGATTAGCAGAAGTTCGCGAAGCACATCAAATGCTTATCGAGTTTGAAACAGTTGTTACTCAATTATTGGCCGCTACGCCTTTACCCTCTGCGCCTGATCAAACCATTGCTACACCTACCGTCCCCGCTGCTGGGGTTTCACAAACTCCACCTGCACAATCAACCGCTATATCTACATTAGTGCCACTGGTTACACCTGAAATAAAACCTGCAGCTAAATCTCCCCCAAAACCTGATCTTTCCTCAATACAAACTCTTGTTGATACCTCACACATGGCAAAACCTCCGGCAACTGCTCCACTAATTTCAACACCGCCGATACAATCTTTTGCTACATCAGAAACATCACCGCCTTCACTTGCTGATGAATTAGCGCATGTATCTTCGCAAAGCAGTCCACAAGCGAGCCCTCCACGCTCTCCCGGCGGATCATTATTAGGAACTCCTACAGCTTCCAGCACAACAGAGGAAGATTTTAATCCCCGTGGCAAAGGTCAAGAAAATACAATTGTGCAACCTCCATCAAATCCGGCTCAAGCAAAACTGGCCGCAGCTATGACACCTCCAGCCGTAATACCAAAACAATCTCAACCTAAACAAACTAACAAAAAAAGAAATTAATGTTACACCACTCGGCACGCTACAATCGCTGAAATAGAAGCAGGTTGCAAAGGTATCAATACTTTTGCAACCTGTGACAATGTTGATCCAGTAGTCATAAGATCATCAACAATAATTAAATGTTTATTTTGATACAAAGTTGTGTCACAATTTTTGAGCGCGAATGCTTGTTTTACATTCGAATGGCGTTGATCGTGAGAAACAGAAGATTGGAATGGCGTATTGCGTGTTCGAGAAACAATGGACGCAACGTGTACCTGCTTTAATTTCGCTAATGTTTTTGCAATCTCTTCTGCTTGATTATAACCACGTTTGGCAGTTCGCAACCAGTGCAATGGCACCGGAATTAAATAATCACACGGCACATGCCTCAAGTAAGAATAATCCCAAATAATGTGGCCAAGCTGATCCCCGGCAATAATATCACCCCATGATTTGGCAATGATTAAACTTTTTACCGGCTCTTTATATTCACATGCAGCCATCACCATCATATTCTTACTTGGAGTAATCGGAATTTGAACTGACACTACTTGATCAATTTTTTGCTCACAGGAAATGCAAAATATGGTGCGTGATTTTAAAAAATTTTTGCAGTACACACAAAATGGGGGTGCAATGATATGATCCATGGCAAAATGGTATGCAGAAGTGAGTTTTTGGGATAAAAGAGTGAGAATGGTATTTTTTTGTAACATTTGCTTTTATCCGCTCACCCTGAACTATTGAAGCATATAAGAATTATTATTAATGCAAAAACCCGCTCGTAGTGAGTGCGAGCATCGCGAGCGTATCGAACCATGCGGGTTATATAGATTCATTAAATTTCTTTTTTGCTAACAATTTTAAACAATTCCAATCATTTTCAATGAGAGCCTCTTTTTTCTTTCGATTCCATTTTTTTATTTGATGCTCAGCATTAAAAGCCTCATCACGGCTTGCAAACTCTTGCATATATACAAGATCAACAGGTAAACGCTTTTGAGTATAACCCGGGTAAATACCTGAGTTATGTTCTGCTATCCTTGTTTCAATGTTATCAGTATGGCCTGCATAATAAGATCCGTCACTACACTTTAAAACATATACGTAAAAATTACTCATAATACTATTTCAGTTTAATGGCCGCATGGTTCGATACACTCGCTTCGCTCCTACTCACCACGAGCGGCCTTTGTAATATTATTAAAATCTAAATTTAAAATTTTTATGAAACATTCTCAACCCGCTCGTGGTGAGTGATTTTTTGCCATATGGCGAAAAATTGTATCGAACCATGCGGGTAATAAAATATAAAATCTCAACAATTATTTATTCAAAAAAATTATCTTTAATCAAAAAACAAATACCCAATAATATTGCTGCATCAGCAATATTGAATGCCGGCCAGCTCCAATCGCCAAACCAGACCACAATAAAATCGATTACCCCACCGTAAAAAATGCGATCAAGAAAATTGGAAAATGCACCGGTTAAAATGAGTGCATAGCCAAGAATCGGTTTGCCTAATTTATAAGCGCCTACTAACATAATCATAAGCCCGCTGATAATAATACCTATAGCAATAGTAAGAAAAACAAAAACCCATGTACTAGTACAATTAAACATGCCCCAGTTAATGCCCCGATTAAAAATTAATGCACATGAAAGATTTTTGTTTACCACCCATTCATTGTCCAGTTTCAATGCCCATAATTTAGTAAGACGATCAATCGCAAATAATGCAATCATCCCCCATGCTAACTTCATTATTTTTTTCATCGAATCACCGCACCCTGTTTATCCAGATGTGCCGTAACTTTTTTCATAATAGCATCCGCTTGTGAACTTTCGAGCGTTGCATTTGGATCTTGCATGGTAATCCGAAGCGTAATCGATTTTTGATCTTGCCATTCAGATTTTTGAAAATGATCCACTAAATTCACTTGGGTAATATGCGAATCTAATGCTGCAATTTCTTTCTCTAAATTCTTAATAGTAGCAGTAAGTGCTATCAAAAAACTCACATCACGCGTAATTGCCGGATATTTTGAGATTGGCGCAAACCTTTTATATGGCACATACACGGTTGCCAAGAAACTTGCATCAAGTTCAAAAATAAATGCATCACCAAGTGCAATCTTGCTAAAAAATGCCGGATTAATTTTTCCCGCTACTCCAATTTTAGTTCCTTGATGCACTATATATGCAGTTTCATATGGCAAATACCACGGCTGCAGATCCTTTGCATCAGCTTTTACCCAATCAAATGAAACACCTAAAAGCTGCGCAATTTTATTAATCTGATTTTTAGCATCATAAAAATTAATGTTTTGCTTTTGATTTACAAAAATTCCCGCTAGGCAAGCTTTTTCACTTGCTGCAGTTCCCTCCGACCATATTTTTGCCCATTCAAAAAAATTCATCTGCTCATATTCTTGCGCGTGCACGTGTACTGCTTTTAAAAGATTAGGAATTAAAGTAGTCACCAAGCGTTGCCAATTTTCTGATACTGCTTCTTGCACTTTTAACGTATGGCCTGGTTGCCAGTTTATTTCATTTAAAAATGTTTCATCAAAAAATGCATAGGTATACAATTCGCGCATGTTAAAGCCAGATGCCAGCAATTGCTTAATTTTGCGCATACGCATTACAGGAGCAGTATTAAATGGCTTGGTTGCTCTTTTGGGCAGTTGTTCATCCACATTATCATAGCCATATAATCGTCCAATCTCTTCGACAATATCCTGCTTTATGCCAATATCTTTGGTTGCTCTAAATGAAGGCACGATAATGGTATAAGTACCATTTTTTTCTGAAACACCAAATTCAAGCTCTTGCAAAGTGGCACTAATAAATGCCGGAGCCAAAGAAACACCTAGAAGTTTTTCTATATACTCATGCTCGATGGTGATTGTTTTAGCCGTAGGTAACTTTCCTAAACTCAGAATTTGATCATCCGCTTTATAGGTAATGCCTGCATCATCAAGTAATTTTAAGAAGCGCTCGATGCCTAGAATATTTCCCGATAAATCCAAATTTTTCTCAAATCTTGCCGATGATTCGCTGCGCTTCTTAATGCGTCCTGATGTTTTACGAATTACTGCCGGATCAAAATTGGCCGATTCTAAAATAATCGATTTTGTTTTACACGTAACTCCTGAATTTTTGCCACCCATGATCCCGGCAAGCGCGATCGGTTGCTTACCATCAGTAATAATGCAATCATAATTAGTTAATTCAACGGTTTGCCCATCAAGCAAGGCAATCGTTTCTTTATTTTTTGCATTGCGCACCACGATAGACTTTTGTGCCAATGCATCTGCATCAAATGCATGCATTGGCTGCCCTAAATCAAGCATCACATAATTGGTGGCATCCACGATGGCATTGATCGGTTTACTATCTACTTTTGCCAATCGAGCAGCCATCCAGATATCAGAACAATGCGCACCGACTTCAGAAAAATAAAGCCCGGCAAATCTACGGCATGATTCTGGATTTTCTACTGAAATTGAAAAATTATTTTCAGAAACTTGTTGACCATCTGTTTGATTTACATTTTTTGCAATTAATAAATGATCGAGCGCTCTAAATGGCATATCTAAAAGCGCTGCAATTTCTCTGGCCACCCCGCGATGACCCCACATATCGGGCCGGTGGTTAATTGATTTATTATCAAGGTGAATAATATAATCATGAGTATCTACTTTCATTTTCCATGCTCTGGAAAGCTCCGCTTCGGAAATTTTAAATGATGGCAAGAGAGACTCTTTTTCGCTACCAAAGTCTTTTAATGATGCCCAGCGATATTTATCACCATCTTTTGCAATGATATAAATTTGTCCTTCTTTTGCCTCACGCCATGGCATATCAATCGTATGCTTCCATTCGGAACAATAAACTTCTACGCGATCAGGAGTAATTTTAGTCACTTGTGCTGCTGCAAGAGTATCAAGCTTGATTTCGATCTTTTCAAAGCCCTCAATTTCCGCCGTCATTTTATTAAATCGATTCACCAAATGAGCAACATCTATTTTGCGCCAATCGGCATCAATATGATCAAAAAGCCAGGCTAAAGAAAGCTTCATGGAAAGCACCTATAATAAAAAAAGTAAATAATGGATTTAGAATACGGGAAAATGGAAAACCCCGCAAATATTGACAAATTAATTCTAGAATTCACAATTTAAATGTATTATTCATCATTAATCATCAAGGATTTCTCATGACCAAAAATCTTTTATTTTCTCTTCTTGCCATATTTTTTTGTTCTCCTAACACAATAAATGGAATGTGGGTCAACAAAAATGATAATAGAAATATCATTGAAAAACACCCTTTTGCTTGCTTATTAGCAGGTACTGCAGCGGCAGCGACCTCATACGCAATCTATAATCCCGCACATGCACGCGCAATAGCAGAGAGAGCTATTCATACTTCTGGCGTAGCTAATTCTATAATTATAGGGGGATCAATCGGTACTGCTGCAGGTCTATTGTCAAATTATATGGAACATAGAAAAATGGTTTTTTCCACCCTTTTACCATTCATTGTCGGCATCACGATGTATGAAACAACAAAAAACTATATGGGAACAAACAATATTCCTTTTCATGAAGCAATTGGAAATTCAGTCGCAATATCCACCTGGTGCAAACCCGATTGGTATACAAAATAACTAATTATTTTTTACAGGCGTGATAACCTAGCTTGATCTCGCCTTTTATTTCTTTTCAGGATTAACAGGATAGGTAAAATAAGAATCTTTAAAATTTGTGCCATTGAGCACAAATCTAATACCATTTGCCGCTGATTCCGGGGCCATGTGCAAAGCAATTGAATCACAATATTTTTTATAAAGATGAAAACTCAGCTTTTGTTGTTTTGCATTCCAATAATAGATCATGGTAAGCTCTGATCTGGCTAGCGGCCCAGCTAACGGATCTCTTAGTTCTATTACTCCACAACTATCTGGCCAGATTTTTCCCGCAACCCGGGTATTTTGTTCCATTCTAAATTGCTCACTGAAATACTGTTTTGCTTTAATACAGCAATCCGATTGAGCACTCGTTCTAATAACCCAATACTTAAAGAATTCTAACAAATAATCACTTCCTTTCACCGCATTATCCACATACAGTTTAATAGCTGTATTGGGTTCCATTGCATTCGCGCACATGC
The DNA here is from genome assembly GCA_045863215.1 of Candidatus Babeliales bacterium. Classification (GTDB taxonomy): domain Bacteria; phylum Babelota; class Babeliae; order Babelales; family Vermiphilaceae; genus BTUB01. The sequence goes on from BTUB01000010.1 coordinate 7,148, forward strand.
TCCAAATCAGCATAAAAACCAAAAACCGCTTATTCATACATAAAATTCCTTACTTTAAGGCTTATTTCATTGTTTTTTAGCTTTTTTTGCTCTATATTAGAAATACTTTTTCTTTCTCTAAAGGTAAGCTCATGCAGCGGTTTCTTTCAATAAAAAATGTTAGTAAAACATATAAAGATAAAAATAGAGTGGTAAATGCTCTTGATGATGTGAGTCTAGAGATTCATGCAGGAGAGATTTTTGGTCTACTCGGAATTAATGGGGCAGGTAAAACTACCCTTTCCTCGATTATTGCTACATTACATCCACCTTCAAGCGGTCAAGTTCTTTTTAAAGGTAAATCTATTTATGCTCACCTCATGGAATATCGCAGGGCACTCGGGTTTTGCCCACAAAAACAAAATCTTGATCTGTTTCTCACGGTAAAAGATAATCTGATTTTTGCCGGGCGCTATTACCTTTTATCGTCTGATGAGATAGAAAAAAGAGCCACTCAACTTATGGCCCAACTGGATCTCACTCGATATGCCGATTATCAAATCGAGCAACTTTCAGGTGGCACTAAGCAGCGTGTGCTTATTGCACGCGCACTTATGCACAATCCCGAACTAGTACTTCTGGATGAGCCAACGGTGGGTCTTGATCCAGATATTCGTAGAAAGCTTTGGGGAATCATCAAAGGTCTAAAAGCGCAAGGCATTACTGTAATTCTCACCACTCATTATTTGGACGAAGCTGAATATCTTTCTGACCGGGTATGCATCCTTAATAAAGGAAAAGTGCTTCTAGTAGAATCAGTACAAGATCTCATCGCGCGTCACAAAATGGCTTCTTTAGAAGATATTTTCATTGAGCTTACTAAGGATGCCCGTGACGAATAATTTTGATCAGATGCGCACCTTTTGGGCACTAGTATCACGCGATGTGCGTTTTATTATTTCTACACTGCCAGGCAGATTAGTTGATGGCTGCATCATTGTAATCATGCAAACCTTGGTAATTGGTAAATTTTTGCCCTTGCTAGGCATGCCAAAAGATTTAATTGGGCCTCTTTTTATTGGCATGATCACGCAGATTGTATTTTCCTCCGCATATGGTATTGCCTTTCGCCAAGCAAATGATTTGAAAAAATCTAAATTCATTAATTATCAGTTGGCTTTGCCACTCAATAAAATATGGCTCTTTGGACAAATTATTCTTTCTTTTATGCTCGAAGTTGCCTTTATTAGTTTGCCTTTAATTGTATTGGGAAGCATTTTCCTTTCAGCCTATTTTACTATCCAAACAAATTCACTTTGGATAACAGCGCTCATGTATCTTCTTTCATTGCTGGCCTATTCAACCATCTTTATTTATTTGGTGTATCAAAGTGATTATAACTGGTTTTTAGATAATGTATGGGCACGCCGACTCACTCCGCTTTTCTTTTTTGGATGTGGCTATTACACCTGGAAAAAACTGTACGCTTTTAATAAGGGCTTGGCGGTAATCACATTGCTTAACCCTATCACCTATCTGCATGAAGGTATGCGGAATGTTTTACTGGGTGGAGCAGATTTTATTCCCCTTTGGATTTGTATGGGAATGCTCACATTTTTCTGCATAATACTTATGATCTGCTTAAAATTCGCAATTAAGCGTCGCTTAGACCCGGTATAAGGAGCCTTTAATGAATTATTCTACTGCTAAAACTTTTTTTCAGCTCTTATACCGTGATTTTTTTGTATTTTCAAAACGCATAAAATCTTATGGTCTGAACTATTTGATTATCTTCCCGGTATTGGCAATCATTACTTTTGGCTATATCCAACCGGGAGTTTTCTTTGGCCCAGGGAATGCTAAAACAAGTATCATACTTTTAGTGGGAACTTTTTGCATTAATATGCTTTCATTTTGCTACACGTTAATGTCACCTTTTGTATTTGATTTAGAAGCAGAACGCTTTACCGATTATCAAATCACTCTTTTGTCCCCGCGATGGCTTTTGGCAGAACTGATTTTATTTCCTGCATTATTAGCTTCGATTGTTTCGGTTCCGTTTTTTCCACTTGCGTATGCCATTTTGCCCCATTATTTTAATGAACTAAATACCAATTGGCCTGCTTTACTTATGGTGGTAATAAGCGCAGCATTTTACTGCTCATCATATATTATGATGGCCCTCTGCATGACTAGCAAAGCAACCAATATTCGGCAGTTTTGGCTCCGCTTTAACTGGCCCTTGGTGGTAATTGGCGGATTATGGATACCCTGGCATTTACTAGAAATTCATATGCCATGGCTCGCAAAAATTGCACTTTTGGATCCTTTTACCTATTTTACCGAAGGTATCCGATCTTCATTAATTGGGAGCGGACAATTTATTAACCATTATTGGTGCATAGTTGCATTACTGCTCTCTTTTTGTATCTTTAGTATGATAGCTGCTTTCTTTTTTAAGAAAAAAATGGATCATGTGTGAACTATAGGTTCCTCTTAGGAATACTTTGTATGGCAACATATGTTTTACCAGCGCATATTAATCAATCACTTTTAAATGGAGAAATAAATTTAGCAATTTATATTATTGAAGATTATGATCCTAAAACTGAAGTAAGTAGCAGTATTTGTTTGAGTAGCAAAACACATTCAACAGTAAACTCAACTTCTTCAGTGAAACCGGAGTGCACTGTTTTTGAAGAGAAAATAGTGTACATGCCAAATCCATCAACATAGTTAAACACATAACACGTAGGTTAGATCAATGATGCTTACATCAACACACAAAATATTTTTTCTGCTCATTTTTACTCAGGGCATACTAACTTCCCAAGAAAAATTATTTAACCAGGCCGATGCTTTACTTATCAAATATAAAAATAAATATGAAGAATTAGTAAAACACAATAAGCTTCTGGCCTTTGCTCAGTCTGTAGGAAAAAATCCCGCAATTTTTTTAAGTTCTATTACCCCTTTTTATAAGAAACGCTCCTGGTGGACATCTATAAGTTCTCCTTTTTATAGCTTAAAAAAACTCGCACTGTATTGTTCTACAGCTAGATCAATTAATAAAGCAGTATATCTGCCCGAAGCTTTTTCTATTTTAACCGATGCAAATGAACCTAAAACACCTTGGCTCACTCAAGAAGGTCATGATCAATGTGTAGAAAAATTAGAAACATTAGCTTATAGCCCAGAATTAAAGAAGCAAGCAACCCAAAAATTCAATGAAGAATGGCCCTTTTTAAGCGTTCGATTGGATCTTACATCTTTACAATTAGAACTGGCAGATTTATATAATGAATTCTCCATAGAAAAAAATAAGCTTTGTATTTCAGAGCAAACTGACAATAGATTTGAAACATTCAAAGCTAAATGCGACAAACATATTGATCTACTCAGACGCGCCATTTATGCCATTTCCTGTAAAAAAGATATTGCTGCGCTCAATGAAAATGCTTTTGCTGCTCTATTTCAACTTATAAAAAGAAATGGCACGTTAGAAGAAGAATCGTATATGATAGCATTTCCGCTCGAGCAGGTTAACGTACTATACAAAACTCAAAATCCTGATAGCAATGGTCTATTACATGAAATTTGCATAAATTCAGAGCTGTCCGATCAGCAAAAAGAAAGTACCATTCGTTTTCTAGAAGAAAAAGGCATTCATGTTAATGACCACAATAAAGATGGCAAGACACCTTTAGATTTACTCAAGCAAGATCCAGAAAATAAAATCAGACAAGTTCTGATCGATTTAGGTGGCCAAAATTCACTGCCTAAAGTAAATTCTTTAAGAAAATCATATGATACACCGCCAGCATCTCCACAACCAAAACAAGTAACATTCGAAAGCAAATAATAAAATAAGGTAGCTTGATATGCATTCAATTATTTTATTTTACAAATATGTATCAATACAATATCCGCAACAGATTTTAAAATGGCAAAAGAAAATCTGCAAAGAACTCAATTTAAAGGGGCGAGTGATTTTAGCTGAAGAAGGAATAAATGGCACTCTAGGTGGCACACAGGAAAATCTTGAACGTTATAAACAATTCATGAATGAACATCCCTTATTTGGCGACATCGATTTCAAAGAAAGCCATAATACCGGTGATCATTTTCCGCGCCTGCGTATCGTGGTAAAAAATGAAATTGTAAATTTGGGCCTCGATCCAAAAGTAGTGCGCGCTGAAGATGCAGGCATTGCTTTAGACCCCGATCAGGCACATACACTCATTGCACAAAAACCCAAAAATTTAGTGATTATCGATTGCAGAAACAATGTAGAATCTGCCATTGGCCGGATTGAAAATGCAATTGCTCCGGATACCAAATATTTTCGCCAGTTCCCGAAGTATGTAGACACCCATCTGGAAGAATTAAAAGATAAACAAGTTTTAATGTACTGCACCGGCGGAGTGCGTTGCGAACGCGCTTCTGCATATATTAAATCAAAAGGAGTGGCACAAGAAGTATACCATATGAAAGGCGGTGTGCACCGCTATGTGGAAGCATTTCCTAATGGTTTTTTCAAAGGCAAAAATTATGTATTTGATGGACGCGTTGCAGTAAAAGTTACTGATGATGTACTTGGCACATGCTATGTATGTGCTCATCCCTGGGATGAATATACTAATTGCTTGCGTGCCGATTGCAATCGCCATTATATTGGCTGCACTGATTGTATACAAAAATTACATAATACCTGCAGCACTGAATGTGATGAGTTGGTGAATATCAAAAATGCAGCCAAAAGGCCTCAACCTATGAAAGCATATATTGATGAAAACACAAATATTCAAAAATGATCCGCCACTCCCTTGTTTCATACAAGCCAATATTCCTTTACATGATAAAAATTGGTTTGCAACCGGTGGCCCGGCAAAATTTTTTGCACAACCTGCAACGCCACATGAGTTTGCTCAAGCTATTCAGTTTGCACAACAAAATAAGCTTGCAATTTTTATATTAGGCAAAGGCGCTAATATTTTAATCAGCGATGAAGGATTTGATGGCCTGGTAATTCAACCACAACTTATTCAGCTAGAAATCCTTGATGAGTCTTTAGTAAAAGCGGGAGCCGGAACATCAATGCATGATCTAATTGAATTTTGTTTGAATCATAATCTTATCGGATTAGAAGAATTTAGTGGCATTCCCGGCACTGTGGGTGGATCAATTTATATTAATCTTCATTACTTCCAATTTTTGCTAGAGCACTTTCTTATTTGTGCCACGGTAATGCATTCAAAAACCGGCACTTTAGAGCAAGTGAATCCTGAATGGTTCAAATTTGGATATGATCAATCACGTTTGCAGGAAGAAGAATATTATTTGGTTGACGCTACTTTTAAATTAAAAAAAGTGGATGATTTAGAAACAGCATTTGCTAAGGGGCGGCGTAGAGAAATTATTCGCCATCGCAATAGCCGTTATCCTACTAAAAATACCTGTGGAAGCTTTTTTAGAAATTTTCATGATCAGGAAGTATCACTCACCAGTAATGATAAAAAAATGATCTTTGTAGCTTATTACTTGGATAAACTTGGTGTTAAAGGTCAGCTACAAGTGGGCGATGCAATTGTATCGTATCAACATGCCAATATGCTTGTAAATCAAGGAAAAGCAACAAGCAGTGATATTATTAATTTGGCACGAACTATGCAAGAAATGGTGCAAAAAACATATGGCATCACACCGCAACCGGAATGCCGGTTAATTGGATTTAAAGAATATCCCTTGCTACGTTAATAGCTTGATGGGCGCTGTGCAATCACATATGTAGCAACAATGGTCTTACCATTCAGATCAATTAAATGACGTTCATTGGCAATATCAACCTCTATCAATTTAACTAATGGCTTTTTTACTACGCGTATGTTTTGAGGGTCATACATAATATTTGCTTTTTGCAGTACACGTGAAACAATTGATAATTCCTCATGTGAAGGAGATTTTTCCATAGAAATCATTTGAAGAGAAAAAAATAACACCATCAAACAGATTTTATTCACGATTTTCTCCTGGCAAAAAAAAGAATATTAGATTATTATCAGCAAACTTTAACCAATATACCATCTGTGTCAATAATATTTTGTATTAGGTTTGTGTATGAATGAAATAATTTTTTTAATTCATTTAGTATGTATCGGTTTTGCTACATTTGTATTGCTACGTTTCGAACTTCCTGGATTGGTTGCTTTTTTGTGCGCTCAAGCAATTTTGGCAAATTTATTTGTAATCAAGCAGATTACTCTCTTAGGGCTAAATGCCACCGCCGCAGATATTTATATTGTAGGATCGGTGCTTACCCTTAATTTGATTCAAGAATATTATGGCAAACCACCAGCACGCAAAGCAATTTGGATAAGTTTTATACTCTTGGTATTTTATACGCTGGTTTCGCAAATTCAGCTTGCTTATATTCCCAGCAGTAGTGATTTTGCTCATGCAGCATATAATACCATCCTCTCTTTCATGCCGCGCATCACAATTGCATCAATGGTTACCTATCTCATTGTGCAGTATTTTGATACCTATTTTTATGGGCTCATGCGAGCCCTTATGCACGGTAACTATCTAATAGCACGTAATATGGCCAGTATCTTTGCATCTCAACTATTAGATACCATTTTATTTAGTTTCTTGGGATTATATGGCATTGTTGATAATATTACTCAAATCATGATAGTAAGTTTTACGATTAAAATAGTTGCGATGTTAATTTTGGTACCAACAATTACTCTTTGGTTAAAGCCTCACAAACAATAGTATTTTCAATTTAGTTTTCTCTATACACTTTGCTATTTAAATAGAGTGGAGCGATTTCTCGCCCCACTTTTATAATTGTCTGTTACTGTTGTGCTGCTTGATTTAATAATTGTGGAACCTGTTCCAATCCTGATGCAATTGTTTTCAATACAAAGCTGGTTCCCCAACCTGCACTTGCCGCCATGGTTCTAATTTGAGCAGCAAGAGGAGCTATTACTGGACTTAACTGATTCACCAAGCCTGCAACTACTCCTTTTACTTGTGGATTGGCTGCAACCACTTGGCGAATATCATTAGCAGTAGTCATACCTAAGCTTAAAATATCTTTTGCAGGACCCGCCAATTGTGCAGCGCTGGTAAAATCTTTATTGGTTACTGCAGTTGTAATAGCCGGTGCCATTTCTCTCACTTTTGCAATGATTGCACCTACGTTCTGTTGAATCGACGCAATTTTATTCGCGTGTTCAGTTTGCGCTCCCATTGGTGCTTGTCCTAATTGTGCAGGTGCCGGTGCAGGCTTTTGACCAAACAATCCACCCAACTGATTCATCCAATCATTAGTTGCAGTTGATTGTTGTTGTGTTTGTGCTTGTTGACCAGTACCAAATAAGTTGTCTAACCAACCTTCTGCATTCATTCCTGCTACCGTCAACAATCCAATTGATAAAGCAATTACTTTTATAAACTTCATAAAACTCTCCATTTTTAAATTAAACTTACAACACTACTATTCAGAAACTATCTCTATTGAACCACGGCCGGCCACGGATGGCTGAGCCGATTGATTACCAAACATATCAACCGTTACGTTAACCCCACCTTCAACGGGTGCTGGTGCGGTATAGTTAATAAAGATTTCTTTACCACTACACGTTCCAAATTCACCGCTAAATTTATGCTTTGCTTCAAGCCCTAGCGCCGTTCTTTGCGCGTCTTTTCCATCATTTGCTGCAACGCCTATCGCTTTAATTTCTCGGGTACAGGTACCACCCTCTCTGGTGTGAATTTCTTCTTTACTAAATGGTGGTACCGTTTTTCTTACATCTTTGTCCAAGGCTTCTATTAAGTGTACTTCCATAGGAGTATCCGTATTATTATGCACGGTAAAAACATACCCCAGGAGCGGGCCTGCAAAGACACTTGAAAGTAATACTGCTATCCCTAATTTTTTCATAATCCCCCCATTTTTTCACTATTTTTTACTCTTTTTTCCTACTCTAAGGATAACTAAAAAAAGCCTTATAAATCAAGGGTTTAGACCACTTTTTCGGCCCTCCTGGAGTGCACCTGCTTTTCTGTATAATTTAGAGGGCAACTTACCTAAAGTTGTTCAGTAATAAGTTTTGCTTTATTCTTTGGCCAAATTACCCAAGAACGATCATGAAAATCATTAAATCCCCACGACTGGCCAATCAGCGGATGAGATATCTGCGCTAATCGCACATCAAATCTATTTACTAATAAATACCACCACCAAACAAAAACGAGGCTCATCACAGCTGTTCGCACCAAATTTGGTTCTTCAAAAAAGTAGGGATCTTTCAATAGCCCCATGAAAGGAGCTACGGCCAACAGATACTTATAAACGGCAATCCTGTTTTTGATAATAGTATATCTTTCAGGAATCGTATGAGTAGCATTATAAAATTTCTTTTGAAATTCTTTTTTTTGCTTCGAAGAAAGCTGAGTATTGGCAAGAGAAAGAGTAAAATCATATCTAATCCGGCATCGCGCTCTTTGATTATTAATCGCGCTAAATACTTCATCAGTTACATTACTAATGGGATTACCTGATAAATCCAAGAAATCGGTAGGCAAATAAGGAGTATCGAGCTGATGCTCAGATAACTCACTCAGATAATTGTTACGTAGAAATATTCTGCTAAACCCAGTTCTGAGCGGACTCATAAATTCTTTATACTTCATACGTTGAATAGCTTGTAAGGAAAATGTATCTAGCATGTGACCATTAAGAACCAGTTCATACAAATAATCCACATATGTTTTTTTGCACAGGTAGCGAACCAAATCTTCAAGCCCCTCAAGCGTACCGAATTTATACGTATAGTCTATGTAGCTCTTACAATGATTATAACTTAAATTTATCGTACCATTGCCTAATAAATAACGAATACCATTTTTCACTTGTGGAGCATTTTCATTTTCTTTTAAATATTCAAGCATGAGAGCTGGACATGGTATATAATTACGCGCAATAGCGCGTATTCCGGCTTTTTGCCACTCAGAAAGATTTAAGGGATTAATGTTATTTTTTTGAACCACTGGCCATAATCGATAGGCAAGATGGCGTGCGCAATAAGGATCTTGCAAACCCAAAATATTGGCGGTTTCTAATAAATCTATTTCCTCAGGCACAACTTCTGTGGTAAGAGTTAACCGAGAGGGATCCTGGCTGTTGTTTAATAAACGAAGAATATTTGTACCCTGTAAGCCGAGCCGATTAACACTGCTAAAATCAATTTTATTGCCTTTATCAATATCTTCTTTAAGCTGTTGCCCCAAATTGCTGGCAAGAAAAGTAAAAAGCTGTTTTTGATCCAACGTAAACGGACTCCCGTGCGAATCTATGAATTCCATAGGTGAGAGCCCAATGCTCACAAACAGGCTCAATAGGCCCATAATCCACATCATTTCGGTTACCTTTTTTGTATAAACCATGTATTCTAGTCTTATAGCATGCATTTTTTACCGGTTTTAGACAATTTATGACTCCGTTCACATTTGAGCTTATTCATCAATCTCGCAAATCACGCGCGCGTGTTGGCCGTATTTTTACGCCGCACGGTATTATTGATACGCCCAATTTTGTGGCAGTTGGCACCAATGGCACCCTTAAAGCTTTAGATAGTGAACTGGTAAGCCAATTGGGATTACAATTGATGTTTTGCAACACCTACCATCTTATGCTCCAGCCAGGTACTCAAACGGTTAAAGAAGCCGGTGGCTTGCATAAGTTTATCAATCGCAATGCGCCCATCATCACCGATTCGGGTGGATTTCAAGTATTTAGCCTTGCTTACGGCACCGTAAAAGATGAGCTTAAAAGCAAGGGGACCAAAAAAGTAGATAATAATGTCTTAAAAATTTCTGAAGATGGGGTGCTGTTCCGCTCATACCGAGACGGAAACAAAGTCCTGCTTACCCCTGAAACCTCGATCCAAGCACAAAAAGATCTGGGTGCGGATATCATCATCCCCTTTGATGAGCTGCCCCCTTATCACATTGAGCGTTTGGCGCTGGTAAAATCACTTGATCGTACCCACCGCTGGGAAAAGCGTTCACTTGATGCACATTTGGCACATCCAAATAATCAAGCAATGTATGCGGTGATCCACGGGGGTATCGATAAAGATTTACGCTTAAAAAGTTGCGATTATTTAACGAGTCTGCCTTTCGATGGCTTTGCCATTGGGGGCTCTTTGGGCAAAACGCGTGAGCAGATGTTTGATATGCTTTCTTATACTATGCCACGATTGCCCATTGATAAACCAAATCACTTACTCGGAATCGGGGATTTAGAATCACTGGCAATCGGAATCGAACTGGGTATTGATACCTTTGATAGTTCTCATCCCACACGCTGCGCACGCCATGGGTTATTGTTTACCAGCATTGGTAACATGAAAATTCTCAATAGCGCAAATCGCAATGCATTTATTCCCATTGATAGAAATTGCCAATGCATCGTGTGCCAAAAATATACTCGTGCCTATTTGCATCATCTTTTTAAAGCAAATGAGATGACTGGTTATACCTTGGCAAGTATTCACAACTTGCATTATATGGTGCAGTTAATGGCAAATTACCGATCAAAAATTTTAAATAATGAGTTATAAAAAATGTCAGAAATTAAGACAATCACTTCCAGAACCAATGAAACCGTTAAATTAGTTGCAGATTTGCATTCCAGTAAGGGGCGCGAAGAGCAAAAACGCTTTATTGCTGAAGGCGCACGCACGTGCCAAACTTTAGTAGAAAATGGCATGGAACTGGTGCAAATGTATGCCACTCAAGAAGAATTTGCAACGGTAAAAGAATTTACTAAAAATTATTTTATCACCATCGTTGATGATCACGTGATGCAAAAAATGAGCGGTGCGAAAAGCCCAAGTGGCATTTTGGGTGTATTCAAAATTCCTTCACAGCCTTCATTTTCTAACATTGACTCTGGCCTTGTTTTGGCGCAAGTTGCTGATCCGGGAAATGTGGGGAGTTTAATTCGCACCTGTGCTGCGTTAAAAATTAAAAGTGTAATCGCGGTGGATAGCACTGATATTTGGAGCCCAAAAGTGGTACAGGCATCTGCGGGTACACTTGCACAAGTACAAATATACACCCCTTCTTGGCCCGTACTCTTAAAATGGAAAAAAGATTTTAAATTATGTGCACTCGTGGTGAAAGGTGGCAAGGCTCCATCAGAATTTGATTTTAACAAGACACTTTTAGTGGTAGGCAATGAAGCAAATGGCATACCAAAAGACTGGCTACGCGATATGGATAGCTATCTTACTTTACCCATGCCGGGAAATACTGAAAGCTTAAATGCCGCTGTTGCTGGCTCTATTGCTTTATATTTAGCATTTGCTAAACAATAAATGCAGACTATTTTAAAAATAGCAAAGGGAGCATATGGTGTTTATTTATCTTTTTGTTGCATGCTTTTTTATTCCAATCTTAAATATGGATCGCGGATTTGTTTCTCTTGGCCAAGATATAAATTATACGGGAGATTTGATACCAGTATTTGAACCCAGCGAGCAAGCTGTGCAATATAAAGTACTTCAAAATGCAAATTGTTATACAAACTTAGAAAAAATTGTTCCACAATTATCTTACGAAAAAAAATCTGCCTTTATAGAATGCATGGAACAAATTCGCGCAAGCCATGTGAGCACATCTACTTTAAAATATATTTTAGAAGATCCGGTATTAGTAGAAGCAGTCATAGCATATGCCCCTCATTATACTGTACGCAATGGGTTTATCCAGCTCTTTTTTTTCAGCTCACTTTTATATCAAAATGATTCAATATATGCATTACTCTTAGATAAAAAAATTGACTTAGTTATTTTACGTTCAATGCAGGGACAAACACCTGCAGAATTTGTAAGATGGCTTACGAGAAAGAACGAATAAATTAAAGGTCATTAATGGCTACAGAAACCAAATTATCTTTATCATCAGCAATACTTATTAGTCTCAATATTATGATGGGAGCCGGTATTTTTATTAATACGGTGGAACTTGCCAAGCGTGCTGGTGCTTTAAGCGGATTCATGTACCCTTTAATTGGACTATTAATTGCCCCTCTTATGCTCACCATTGCCGCGCTTATTCGTCTTCATCCGGCCGGCGGCTTTTATGTATTTGGCCAAAAAGAAATCAGCCCTTTTGTGGGTTACTTA
>BTUB01000011.1:0-18551 GCA_045863215.1 Candidatus Babeliales bacterium
TCGCTTTTGCCAACTAAGCTTTCATCACGCAAAACGGCTCTATCAGCGTGAGCAAATTGGCGGGGTTTTATAACTTCTTTTGACATAGAGATAGGTTCCTTTTTGGCTCGATAGCCAATACCTTATAAACAGGTTTATAAGGGTTATAGGGTTATACATTATTATAATATTAGTAAAATTATCATATTTGTTAAAAATAGCAAATATTATTTTTTTCTATTTGAAATGTTTTTGGAGCTGTCTTCAAATTTAAACAAATATACTATTGACCAACCTCGGACTAATTATTTAAGGTAGAGTTAGTTGTTTTTTGTGGATCAATTTAAGGAGATAGTATGTTTAAAAAGATGTGCATTGCTATTGCTTTTATGGCATTGGGTGCTGGATTCCAATTGTTTGCGGTTCGTACCGCGGGCCCTATTTCACGTTCGGTTTGCCCGCCTTGCCCTACCAATTCTGCTCAATTTTGTAATGTGTGTGCCGATACCGGAGTAATTGGAAATTTGGTGGTACAAAATAGTCTTACTTTATGTCCAGGAGTTACCTTACCAATTGAAGTTTGCTTCATGGATGAGATTCAAGTGAATGCCTATGGAATGACTTCATCTGCTGATAGTGGTATTGACTTCTTCCTTAATGGTCCTACTTTTGTTGCAGGATGGCCAATTGTGCCTTCTTTTGATGAACCTGAAACCATCACTACTCAATTTGCAGTTCCATTTGATATAGATACTAATTTTGACCCTACTATCACATTGCATTTTGTTATTGTAAATTCAAGTGCACTATTACTCAGCCGTGCACCAGATTCGGTGAATTTCCAGGTTGAAGTTACCTTTGCGGGAGATGGTGCTGATTTAGAAACACTCATTCCAGTAACATTTGATACAGGCGATCTAGTGGTAGATTCAATCAATCCCGGAACCTTCCATTATCAAGTAGATATTCCTGTAGTTGGAGCTACGTTTGATCCAGGTAATTTTGCATATGTTGCAGTAACTAGAATTGCAACAACTGAAGACTCAGAATATTCTTTTGATGCTTCATTAGTAGAGTTGGTATTCTCTTATCGTAAATTTGCGTGCTAAATAATTTTTAAAATTAAAAAAGGTCTCTTACTCAAAAAGAGGCCTTTTTTTGTTTTTGAGAAAAAGGTTAATGGTTGACAAACTTATACTACTCCTGAGTAATATAAACTATAATATGGTTTATCTTAAAAAGGAGAACAATGAAAGCATATCTTACCTTTCTAAAACATTTGTGTTTGGCATATGTAATGATGCCAGTATCGTTACTAATGGCAGCAGCACCGTGTGTGTGTCCGCCTAATGCTTCACAATTTTGTAATTTGTGTGTTACTGAAACAGCAGTAGTAAATAATTTATCAGTAAACGGAACGCTTACTTTTTGTAGCGGTGCACTTTTGGGGCCAACTGGTTTACCCGGTATAACCGGTTCAACGGGCGCAACTGGTGCTGCGATAACTGGTGCAACCGGATCAACGGGCGAGACTGGAGCAACCGGACCTGCAGGCGCCACTGGGCCGACAGGCGAAGTAGGAGTAACTGGCCCAACTGGCGTGTGCTGCTATTTTGATCAAGTATTCTGGAGTTCCTTAGATATGTCAGCGCAGCCGGGCGTGCCGGGGCCGGATGCTTTTGCGCCGTATCAAACTGGTCCAATTAATTTGCATGGATGGAGATTGTGTGCGCCAGGAGCGGGTGCTTGTGTAGATCAGGTGTATCTAACAATGGAATTTGCAGTACCGCAAGATTATGATGAAAATTTTCCTTCATTTTTAGATATTCATTTCTTTGTAGATTCAGCTCTTCCTGCCACTTCTATGGTGACATTTAGTTTATTTGGTGATTTCTTAGGAAATGGCGATGATACAACTGACCCACTTCCTGAATATTCAATAGCAAGTTTTCCATTTATTGTTCTAGGCCCGGGGCCAGTTGCTCCATCATTAAAACATTATTTTGCAACTATTCCTTTAGTAGGTATTGAAGCATTTATGGTAGATCAAAATTATGGCCAGTTTACTCTCACCAGAGGAACTTCTACAGGAATTGAAGCTCCAGATATTTTTGTGACCGCAGTAGCATTTAGGTATACCAAAGAACAATGTCCAGAAATAATTCCACAATAAGAACGACTGCGTTAATATTAAAGGATTTAATTATGAGATCTTATAAAATTATAATCTCAGTAGTCGTTTGCATGATGTGGGGTCCAACTTATTTATATTCCCAATCACATCATACAATGCAACTGCGCGCAGTTTGCGAATGTGAACCTAACTCACCTCAATTTTGTAATATGTGTGTGAATCAAAATTTAGTGGTTACGAATCTTGTGATACAAAACTCACTCCAGTTATGCACAGGAATATTGGGAATCACGGGCCCAACCGGAAGCACCGGAGCAACGGGAAGCACCGGAGCAACGGGAGCCAATATTACGGGAATTACTGGCGCACCGGGCGTTACCGGGCCAACCGGAGATACTGGCCCAACCGGAAGCATAGGCCAAACCGGAGCAACGGGGCCGTGTGACTGTTGTATTAATGATGAAGTGCAGTGGTCTCCATTTAGCATAGCTGCGCAAACAGGGGCTGAAATATTATTTAGCTCTCCTGCGCCGTATGATGGCAATAATTCAATTCGTCTTCATGGATGGCGCATTTGTAGGCCAGAAGAGGGCGGGTGCCCGGCGATGGGTAATATCACGGCAGAGTTTGCGGTTCCACAAGATTTTGATCCCACGGGACCAACTGAAGTTGAAATTCATTTTTTCTTGTTGCCCGGAGATGCCAGCAACGTTAACTTCCAGATGTCTGCTGAATTTTTAAGCAATGGAGGTATTACCTCAGCATTACCACCAATTGTAATTACTACCGGAGATATTCCGGTGACTGAGCCAGATGATGCTCCTGAAATCAGATTTTTTAGAACTACTATCCCGTTGGATGGAAGTTTGATTTCTCCGTTTGATTATGGGCAGCTAACATTTACCCGTATTCCTGCCAGTGAGGATGAAGCGCCATCGATCTATTTATCAGTGGTAGTATTTAGATATCGCAAAACTTCGTGTAGCATATAAAGAAGGGCCTCGCAAGAGGCCCCTCACTTTTAATAGTTTTTTTCCGGAAAAGAATAAGAATGGATGAGTGGATTTCTTATGCAACCATCAAAAATTATTTGACTCCAGCTTTCAAGATCCTGATAAAAATTAAGACATTCAAATGATGTAACCAGTTGCCCACTTTTTAATTCCGAGCGTACGGTAATATCTGCACTATCGCCTTCTAGCAATAATACTAATCCCAGATGAACTTTGCCTACTGGATTGCTATCATCATTGAGAATGCCGAGTGTAGTGATAGTTAAATTCCCTCTATAATCAATTTCTTCTTCAAATTCTCTTTTTGCCCAATCAAAAATAGTGGCGCCTTCATGCATATCCTCTTGGCGCATGTGGCCACCGATGCCCAAAGAATATTTATTTTTGAGTCGTTGCTCAGAGCTGGTTGATTTTCGCTGCATTAAAAAATACCGCTCATCATGTTTAAAAACCAAATAGGGAATAATTTGTTTGTAACAAGGATCTTCTTCCATGGCTGGCCGGGGCTTGAATTCTTTATGTTCAGTAATAATGTTCAAAAATTCTTGGGAGTGATTTGAAATTCCCTGAAAGGCGCCATTGGGAAAAAGAGTGTTTGTTTTAACTACTAATATATTTTCTGGTTTCATAGATATCCTATAATCGAGCGCGTAATTTTACATCACTTTTAGTCTCTCTTTTTTTTTCCTCTTCTTCAAACAAGGTTAGAACTTGCTCCTGAGAAGATTTTTTTTCAGGTTTGAGCGGTGAATCATTATATGTTTTTATAGATACGTGAAGTGCTAGTGCAGCAAAGATGGATTGCATCTTAAATTCCTTACGCCACGTGTTTTCGCATATTCAAATGTATGGTACACTAAATTTTATCTTTCATGAATGCAAAGGATTATCCATGAGTTACGATTTTAGATCAATTGAAGAAAAATGGCAGAAAGTATGGGCGCAAAACCCACCGGCAAAAACTAAACCGGCAGGATCAGGCAAAAAGTTTTATTGCTTAGATATGTTCCCATATCCTTCCGGTTCTGGTCTTCATGTGGGTCATTGGCGTGGCTATGTATTATCCGATATTTATGCACGAATAAAATGGCTCGAAGGTTATAATGTATTGCACCCAATGGGGTGGGATGCGTTTGGCTTGCCTGCTGAAAATGATGCGATTAAAAAAGGAATTCCCCCAGCACAAGGAACTGCATCAAATATTGCAACCTTTAAACGTCAATTGCAGCAAATTGCTGCAATTTATGATTGGGATAAAGAAATAAACACCACTGATCCAGAATATTATAAATGGACTCAATGGATTTTTCTAAAAATGTTTGAAGCCGGTTTGGCATATCGAGCAGAAATGCCAATCAACTGGTGCCCCAAAGATTTAACGGGTCTTGCCAATGAAGAAGTAGTAAATGGCAAATGTGAGCGTTGTGGTACGCCGGTAACTCAAAAAAATATTGCACAATGGGTGCTTAAAATTACTGCGTATGCAGATAAATTGCTTGAAGGTTTAGATAAACTTGATTGGTCTGAAAAAGTTAAGGCAATGCAGCGTAATTGGATTGGTAAAAGCATTGGTTTAGAAATTAGATTTAAAACAAAATCTAATGAAGGTAAAGATATTGAATTGCCGGTATTTACTACTTGCGCAGAAACTATCTATGGAGCAACTTTCTTAGTGATTGCACCAAACCATCCGCTGGTTAATAGTTTGGTGAGCCCTGAAAATAAACAAGCTGTCCAAGAATATGGAGATATGGTAGTGGCTACTCGCATGATGGGTACTGATACCGATGATGGCAAAGATAAAACGGGAATCTTCACCGGAGCATATGCTACTAATCCGGCAACAGGAGAATCGATACCGATCTATGCCGCATCGTATGTATTACTTGGATATGGAACCGGCATTGTAATGGGAGTGCCTGCTCACGATGCACGTGATTTTGATTTTGCAATGCAATTTGATTTGCACCGTCCTATGGTTATTAAAGCTGAAGGTGTGCTTGCTGATGCAGATGGAGATATTATAAAAGTGTATGAAGGTAATGGATATCTGGTTAACAGTAAGCAATTCAATGGCCTTGATGCCAAGACTGAAGGAAAAGAAAAAATCAGTTCATTTTTAATTAATCAAGGTGTTGCAGAGCCGGTAATAAAATATAAACTTCGTGATTGGCTTTTTTCTCGTCAACGGTATTGGGGTGAACCGATCCCATTAATTCACTGCCCTAAAGATGGCATTGTTGCAGTTCCGGAAAATCAGTTACCCGTTGAATTGCCGCATGTTGAAAGATATCAACCAACCGGAACCGGTGAATCTCCACTTGCCGCTATTGATTCTTGGGTAAATACCAAATGCCCTCAATGTGGCAGCTCGGCAAAGCGTGAAACAAATACCATGCCACAATGGGCAGGATCAAGCTGGTACTTCTTGCGCTATCCAAATCCTCATTTGAAAAATGAGCCGTTTGATAAAAAAGATATGGAATATTGGTTACCAGTAGATCTGTATATCGGTGGCATTGAGCATGCAATTTTGCATCTCTTGTATGCGCGTTTTTATGTGAAAGTGTTACATGATTTGGGATATTTGCCATTTGATGAACCTTTTAAGCATCTGTTTAATCAAGGGATGGTGCTCAAATACTCAGAAAAATCAGGCGCCGTTGAGAAAATGTCTAAATCTCAAGGCAACGTGGTGAATCCTGATGAAATGGTGCAACAGTTTGGATCTGATGCATTGCGCATGTATATGATGTTTATGGGCCCACCTGAACTTGATTGCGAATGGCAGGATACAGGTTTGGAAGGAATTAAACGCTTCCAAAATCGATTGTGGGATTATTTAACTACTCCCTCTACCATTTTACCCGAAGGGTCCCAAGAAGATATGCCCACTAAGCAGCGATTCAATAGGCTCTTAAAAGATTATCAAGAGCGTTTGAATTATTATAAGCCTAACACGGCTATTTCTTCAATTATGGAATGGCTCAATGATGCCACCGCAGATAAAATGATGCTGAGCCGTGAAACAGTTCAAAGGTTGCTTGTTGTGCTTTCCGTGCTTGCGCCACATATGGCTAGTGAATTGTTGCAAAAATTATGTGGTAAACAATTACAAGAATGCGCATGGCCACAATTTGATGCGCATATGGCCGCACAAGAATTAAAAAATATTGTGGTGCAAGTGAATGGAAAATTGCGTGCTAATATTTTTGTGCAGCCCGGAGCATCAGAACAGGAAGTGCGCAGTTTAGCGGAAAAAGAAATTGAAAGCTGGCTTGCGCATAATGCGATTAAGAAAGTGATTTATGTAAAAGATAGACTTATTAATTTTGTGGTTTAAAAATCATGGACATATCACATTATAAAATTCCTTGGATGTGTGTTGGATTTTGCTTGTTTTTCAGCATATTAATGATGATTGATGAAGCCTGTGAAGAGAGAATTTATGGTTTTGACAAGGATCAGTCTAAAGCTCAATCGGATCAGATACATAAGGGAATAGCCAATAAGCATATTCTTGATTCTTTGAATAAAAATATTGATAAGATCTATGTTAAAGTGAGTGCCGCCTTTGGAAAGCAGTTTGATTCTATTGATGCCGGTCCTCATTTAGTAATGCCTCAAGGGATTAAAATTGAGCTTCTAAATTCTTCTCGTCTTACAGTTCATGGAATTTATCGCGAAAAAAGAAATAATTCTCCTATAATTGAACTAACAATTATGGAAAAAAAAGACGATACACTGCAATTAGTAGAAACTTGTATGGTTGCTGAATGGGAAAACGCTGATGCTCCATATAAATATGTTCGTTTAAAGTACTTAGATTTTATTGTTTTAATTGTTGAGGGAATTGATGAATTTGATGAAACAAAAATATGTTACTATTCTAATTATTTAAAAAGTTATTGATTATTTTGGAGAATAGTATGAAAAAAATAATCTTATTGGTATGTCTCATTTCGGGTGCCAGCTCATTTGCAAAAGAGTTAGCTAAAGTGAATCTTGCCATTTTGCGTGATAATTTTATTACGCATGGAAAAACATGTGTAATAAATGATACGGATACTAATATTGTGTATGAAGATGAGCGGACCTATATTGAAATGGATATTGTGGAAATTGCTCCAGAATATATCATGTTGCGTTGTTTAGTGAGTACTGCGGCGCCTGATAGTAATGGAATGCTCGTGGTACGTGGAATGCCACGCTTAATGATACCCATCAATAATGGGCTGGGTATGGCTTCATTAAATTGCGATGGAAAAGATGAACATTTTATGCTCATTGCTTCCATTTGTCTGATTTGATTTTTTCGTAAAATTGCTTTTGTTTTTGCATCTGTTACAATGGGCACAAATTGAATTCCAGTAGTAATAGAGCATCCTTAAACATTTTATTTTTACAAAAAACTAATTGGGAGAACTCTATGAACTTTTTTAAATCCATGGCATTGGGCTTGATATTTCTTTCAAGCCTTGCAAATGCAAAAGTTTCTTTAGAAGCAGCACTTGTTGATGATGGATTTTTAACCGTTATTCCGGGAATGATTCTTGAAATGAATCAGCCAAGTGTGCAATTTGTGGATGAGATTCGTTTTGAAGCAACATTAACTGAAGCAAATACTGTTGTATTTGATATTGCGTTTAAAGATGAAAATGAAAATTATGTTTCAATTTTGCAACCCGAATTAACTTTAAACCCTGAAGAAACTAAAGCAGTTTTAGAATTAGCCACAAAGAATGGCAATCAGCTTGTATTAGTGGTTCAAGTAAACGAAATTAAAGAATAATTAAACTCAAAAAATGTTTAGGGAATCAAAGGCAGACTTGAAAGAGTCTGCCTTTTTTGTAGGATAGCTATAACTAAAGTTATAGGAGTATATGTATGAAGTATAAAAAAATCTTACTAATATCGCTTTTACTATTTTCAACATCTTTTTTTGCAAAAATTCGAATTATACCGATCAAGCTCAATGGTGTACCGTTGACGGTTGATTTTGTAGATGTGAAAGCCAATCAAACACAGGTTCAAATTATAGATACTATACAATTGGAAACTACATTAACGATAACCAACCATCTTATTTTTAATGTAGCATACAAGGATTCAGATGGAGCTTATGTTTCAATCTATCGCTCCATGCCCTTAACAGTAAAAGATGGAGACGAAATTGGAATTGCTTCGCCTGAAGGATTTAATTTAGTTATAACAGTATCCGAATTATAACATTGAAAATTATTTTTTTGGGTACGCGAGGATATATCGATGTGCGAACTAAGCAACATTACATGCATACTTCTACCTTGATTTGCTATAAAGGCAAGTGTGTGATGATTGATTGTGGTTTGGATTGGATAGATGAGATTAATAAAGTTAAACCAGATGCCATTATTCTCACTCATGCGCATCCTGATCATGCATGGGGACTCAAAAATGGTGCTCCCTGCCCGGTATATGCCACACATGAAAGCTGGCGTGCGAAGGAACTCAAAAAATTCCCCATTAAAGAAAAAATAATTGTTCCCATTCAAAAGAAAATTGATATTTGTGGAATTATTTTTGAAGCATTTACTCAAAAACATTCCTTATTGTGTCCTGGTGTTGGTTATAGAATAACTTCTGGAAAAGTAACTATTTATTATTCAGGAGATTTAATCTCAATTAATAAGCGGCATGCGGCACTTAAAAGCGTGAAATTATATATTGGTGATGGCGCAACAATTACGCATCCTTTAGTAAGACGCAAGAATAATAAAATTTTTGGACACACCACTATCCGTGCGCAGCTTGGGTGGTGCCAAAAAGAAGGAATATCACGTGCGATCATTACTCATTGTGGCACACAGATAGTAGCTGATAAGCAGGGCAACGCTGAAGCCAAAATTAGGCAACTTGCAAAAGAAAGAAACGTTAAAGTCGCTATTGCTTATGATGGAATGCAAATTATTTTGTGATAAATGTTGCAAATCAATTGCGGCATTGAGCATTCTTAAGTAAAAAAATACCATGAAAGTTATCACCATTTTATGTGTGTTATTTTTTTTATTTGAGGGTAGGTGTATGGCTAAAACTGATTTGAAAACGTATCGTAAAAGACGTGCACTAAAACGTACCTCAAAATATGAGCCATACGGGGCAATAAAAAGAAAAAAATCACGAAAGCTTCTGTTTGTGGTGCAGTGGCATGATGCAAGCCGTTTACATTATGATTTACGTTTGGAAATTGATGGTGTTTTAAAATCTTGGGCGGTTCCAAAGGGTGTGCCAGGCAAGCAAGGAATTCGCCGATTAGCAATACCCACTGATGATCATCCCATGGAATATGGCAATTTTGAGGGAATTATCCCAGAAGGGTATGGTAAAGGTACCGTGATGATCTGGGATATTGGTACTTTTGAAAATTTAAAAAAAGAAACCATTTCTCAAAGTTATAAAAATGGCACACTCGAATTTTTTTTACGCGGAAAAAAATTATGGGGACCGTATGCATTAGTAAAAACGAAAGGTCTTGGTAGTAAGGATTCATGGATTCTTTTGCGAATGAAATCTGAAAAAGGCTTTGCCGGTAAAAGAAAAGGAAAGGTTATTCCTAAAAATGTTTCAGCAATTAGCAAGCGCACCATGAAGCAAATTGCAGTTGATCGTGATGCGGAGTGGGAATAAATGGAATCCATAAAAATAAATAATCGTACTATTTCTCTCAGCAATTTAGATAAAATATGGTTTCCGCGCTCTAAAATAACTAAAGGCGAAATTGTTGCGTATTATGCGCAGATGGCAGAATTACAAATTTCGCTTATAAAAAATCACTTACTTACAATGCAACGATATCCAGATGGTATTAAAGGAGAATCATTTTATCAAAAGAATGCAAATGATTATTTTCCATCATGGATAAAAACAAAGCCCGTAACTAAAAGTGAAGGAGGAATAGTAAATTATGTGATTGCTACCAATGAACAAACAATTGTGTATTTAGTAAATCAAGCAACGCTTACGTTACATTATTGGCTAAGCAAATACGACAATTTACATGCTCCTGATCGTATGATTTTTGATTTGGATCCTTCAGTAAATAATTTTTCTCGAGTAAAATCTGCTGCATTTTTAATTAAAGAAATTTGCCAAGATTTGAGCTTGCCTTGCTATGCGATGACCACCGGCTCTCGCGGTATTCATATTTATGTGCCCTTAAAGTCCGGGCACACATTTGATCAAGTAGATGTTGTGGCATCTTTTATTGCGCGAAAAATGATAGAGACTCAGCCAAAAGAATTCACCTTAGAAGTGCGCAAAGAAAAACGGGGCACCAAAATTTTTATTGATACTTTAAGAAATCGTTATAATGCCACCGCAGTGGTTCCCTACAGTGTACGCGCATATGAAAAAGCGCCAGTGGCAATGCCCATTTGGTGGGATGAGATTGATAATAAGCTTACTGCCCAAACGTTTACTATTCATAATGCATATGATCATTTGAAAAAAGTAGGAAATCCGTGGAAAACAATGAATAGATATGCTGTTTCATTAAAAACACTTATTAAAAAAATAGGGGATTCATAATGCGAGAGATGCATGCAAAAAACATTAAAATTATCCTCATACTGTTAGGTGTGGTGCCTTTATTAGGAATAATAGGATATTTTTCATTTAAAACGATAAAAAAGCCTATCAAAATTGGCATTCTTCATTCATTAACTGGCAGCCAAGCATTAAGTGAAAAACCGCTGGTTGATGCGGAATTAATGGCTATTGATGAAATCAATGCTGCGGGAGGATTATTAAAGCAGCCGGTATTGGCGGTAATTGCTGATGGCAAATCTGATGAGAAAGTATTTGCACAAGAAGCCGAGAGATTGATTAACCAAGAAAAGGTTTCGGCAATTATTGGATGTTGGACCTCAGCAAGTAGAAAAGCAGTAAAAGCGGTAGTAGAAAAGTATAATAATTTGCTCATATATCCGGTTTCTTATGAAGGTTTGGAGGATTCGCCTAATATTTTTTATGTGGGTGCCAATCAAAATCAGCAGATTGTACCAAGTGTTGTATGGAGTTATTACAATTTAGGTAAAAAATTTTTTTTAGTAGGTTCAGATTATATTTTTTCTCGTGCAGCCAATGCAATCGCGCGAG
Source organism: Candidatus Babeliales bacterium (assembly GCA_045863215.1). Taxonomy (GTDB): domain Bacteria; phylum Babelota; class Babeliae; order Babelales; family Vermiphilaceae; genus BTUB01. Next base: position 11,263 of record BTUB01000011.1, read on the forward strand.
CTACTTTACTTGCCATGCAAGGAATAATTGTGGGTGAAGAATATATATTATTGGGAAGCAATGATGTATCCAGTATGATTGCAAAAATTAAAGAAGCTCAGCCGGATGTAATTCTAAATACCATTCAAGGAGAAAGTAATCTTGCCTTCTTTAAACAGTTGCGTGCAGAAGGGCTTACACCTGAAAAATTACCGATTATGTCAGTAAGTAGTGTAAGCGAAACGGAATTTGCTCAAATTGGTGCGAGCGCAATGGCCGGTGATTATGTAACGGCTACTTATTTTCAAAGTATAGAACGCGAACAGAATGTTCTATTTATTAGTAATTTTAAAAAAAGATATGGAGCGGATCGGGTGATATCTGAAGCAATCGAATCTGCATATGTAGGGATACACATATGGGGGCATACGGTAGAAATTGCTCAAAAAAGTGAGCCATCAAAGGTAATAAGGTATATACAAAATAGAATACTCAATGCACCAAGCGGTATTATATATAGTGATAATAAAATGAATGATATGTGGCGAATGGTATTCGTAGGTAAATTGAGATCAGATGGGCAATTTAGTATTATTTGGAACTCAGACAAACAAATACAACCAGTTAATTATCCAATATTTATGGAAAAGAAAAAATGGGATGAATTTATTTCGAACCTTTATCAGCAATGGGGTGGCTCATGGTCGCGCAGACAATAAATAAATATAAATCTACTAAATTATTTTGGATATTCATTTGGGTAGGTATTGGATTAACGCTTACTTCCATTGGCTTTTGGCTGCATTGTTATAGGCTTAGTACGCAAGTAGTAGAAAAAGTTGGTAAACAATTTTTACAATACGCAGAAAAACGCAAGGTTCAAATTCTTGATTATATTGAAACAGAAAGGCAGTCATTATCAGAATTTACTCAAGATCCACACATAATTAATTTGGCCGAATTACTCACACAATATTATATGCCTGGTGCCATCGGTGATTACAAAACGACTTCTGAAGAATATAAAAACATCGAAAAACAATTAGATCAATTGATCAGTCAGCAAAATTCTACTTATCAGTTCAAAGATATAATGTTTATTGAACCATCAGGAAAAATTTATTATACGTTCAAAAATAATATGATCAACGTAGATTTAGTTAGTTCACGATCATATACAACTAATTTGGCGCAATCATTTGCCCGCACTCGAATGACGCTCACCACTGATATCAGTGAATTTTCTATTGATCCAGAATTGAATGCTCCTGCTTTATATATGTTGCATCCACTTTTTAAAGATGGAATATTAATAGCCATTGTAGCGATTCAATTAGATGAAGATATAATTTACAAAATAATTCAAAATTATGAAGGGCTCGGGCAAACAGGGGATATTTTTGTCACAAAAAATATTGCGGATAGAGTAATTTTTGTTGCACCCTCACGTTTATATTCAAATGTTGCTTTTAAAAAAATTACTGATCCAAGTAAAGAAGAGAAGACACCTACACGTTTAGGAACTAGTGGTAAATTAGGTTATGGATATTTAATAGATACATATAATATTCCCGTAATTGCTGCATGGCGATTCATCCCACAAGTTAATTTAGGAATAGCAATTAGTATTCACTATTCTGAAGCATCTGCTTCATTATGGTGGTATAGATTTTTTTGTTGGTTTTTTGGCATATTGTTATTGATATATGTAGGTATTTTCGTTTATTTTTTGGAAACATTAAACGTTTTTCATCGGTTTAAAAATGCTATTTTTTCACTGATCTTTTTAAAGCTTATTTTGTGGACGATGAGTCTTTCTATTCTTTTAATTTCGGCTTTTCTATTTTGGCATCGTTACAATTCGTATGAACAAATAGTAGATCAAACAATCACGTTGGCGCAATCAAAAGTATATACTGAAGTTGAATCTATTCAGCAAAATTTAAATGAAGTAGAAAAAATTACTGCCATGATTGCTCAGGATTTAAAATCAGGAGCTTTAAAAAGAGAAGATATCCAAATTCGAATACAGCGTGATTTAAAAGAATTTCCGGATCTTGAAAATATTACCGTTACTTTTGCACCATTTGCATACGATCCACAACAAAGATTATATGGTTTTGAGGCAAAAAAAATAAACGGTAATGTAGAATACAATCCTACGACCTATGATTATCTTGTTAAAGGTGCATCAACTTTAGCGGAAACAGATTGGTATAATAAGGCAATTAAAGAAGGGGCAGGATGGTCAGAAATTGAGTATGATAAAAACCAAGAAACACGAATCCTTTACATGTTACCATTTTATTTATCTGATAAGCCTGAACCTGCTGGTGTTATTGCAGTTACTTACAATCTTGGAAAAGTAATAGAAGGTGTTAAGAGAATTGAAATAGGTAAAACCGGGTATGGGACACTTTTGAGTAATAATGGGATGTTTATATATCACCCTCTTGCTCATTATATAAAAAATCAACTTTCATTAGCTGATTTGGCACGAGAAAGCAATAACCCGCAACTTAGTAAAATTGCACAGCAAATGTTCACACGAACAAGTGGAATATTTACTTATACTGATCAAAGCAATAATCCTTACTGGCTCGTATATAAAAAAGTTCCTGGGATAAATTGGTATACCGTAATTACTTTTTCCAGTGAATCTTTGCCAATACAAATAGCTAAGTTAAGAAAACAATTAATTTGGGCAATTATTAGTCTTGTTGTTGGATTTCTTTTTCTTGCTATGATTTTGGGCCGGGTTTGGCAGGGGATTATTGGCATTAAAAGGTGGGCAATCTTAAGTGTGGTATTATTAGCAACCACCTTAATAACATTTTGGAATTTTACAAGAATGACTCCTTATGAATTTGTTTCAGGTGATATTGTAGTTAGGGATCAAACGGCTCTTGATAAGTATTTGGCGTTGATAGATATAGAAGCGCAACAACGAAATGAAAAAAGGCCTATTGCATTACCTACGGGTATCATTTTGTATTCTGTAAATTTTCCTGATTCAAATAAGGTTTCATTGTCTGGCTATTTATGGCAAAAAATTAAGAAAGACCTGAATATAAAACCTGGATTACTTTTTCCTGAGGCTTTAGATAGTACATTTAAAGAAATTTTTCGAAAAACGGAAAATGATATAGAAACAATTGGATGGAAGATATCCGCAACTTTTTTACAAAAACATCGCTATTCCTTTTTTCCTTTTGATAAAGTGCACATTGATATTATTTTAGCGCCCTATGATTTTGAGAATAATGTTATTCTCACGCCTGATTTTGGTGGTTATAAGTCTTATGATGTTGATCCACTACCAGGAATTACTAATAAAATTGATATTCCAGGATATTATTTAGATCGCTCATTTTTTAGTTTTTCAGTTCTTCCTATCTATGATGAAGTAGGGCTGGATGCATTGCGGAAAGTAACTGAAAAAATACGATTACATTATAACGTAATTTTAAAACGAAAATTAATTAATCCACTTATTATTTTTATGCTCCCTTTGCTTATTATTTTGTTTTCAATTTTTGCAATTTTTCTTGTGACACAACGTTGGAAAGGCAAATTTGATGCATATAGATCTTTGGGTGCTTATACAGGATTATTTTTCTCATTAGTGATTTTACATCAAACACTCAGAAATCAAGTACAATCAGGTGAACCGCTCTATATAGAATATTTTTTCTTTTTTACTTATGTAACTATTCTACTGTTAGTATTGCATGCTCTCCTTTTGCGTATTTCAACTCGTGCTAACATTATCAGTGATAAAATATCGCCGTATTTAAAAATACTCTTTTGGCCGCTTCAGTTTATGCTTTGGTTTGCGATTACTATGATTATCTTTTACTCAGTACGATAAAAAGGAATATATGAAAATTTTTCTTGATACTTCGGATACTGAAGTCATAAAAAAATTCATGAAAACTGGTTTGATAGATGGAATTACCACTAATCCCACAAATTTAAGTGCGGCCAAAGTAAATCCTAAAGAGCGTATTTTAGAAATTTGCAAATTGGTTCCGGAGGGCCAAATTAGTGTAGAAGTAACTGAATTGGAACCGGAGAAAGTATATACTCAAGCAAAAGCAATTGCACAACTTGCAGATACTATTTGGGTAAAAATTCCATGTCACGAACGTTATTATCCAATAATTAAAAAGTTAGTAGATGAAGACGTGAAGATAAATATCACGCTTGTTTTTACGGTTTTGCAGGCTCTTATGATGTGTAAACTTGGCGTGTATTATATATCTCCTTTTGTGGGGCGTTGGGATGAACTAGATGTTGATGGTATGCAATTTATTCCCGAAATGAGGCAAATGATCGATTATTATGAGTTTGAAACAAAATTATTGGCCGCTTCTATTCGAACGGTTCAACATCTGCATGATGCATTAATGGCCGGAGCCGATGCAGCAACGATTGCTCCTGATATTTTTGAAAAAGCAATTGCGCATCATCTTACTGATCAAGGTATTGAAAAATTTTCCAAAGATTGGGCAAAATTAGGAATTTCTCAATTTCCATAAATTTTCTAAATCAAAATAATTTTGCTATGTCTATTAGTTAGCATAGATGTTTTATGTACCATTATTAAAAAGGAGTTCTATGGGAACCAAACAATTGGTGCTAACTGCACTACTTTTATTTACTTTTTTTGATGCGCGTGCATCATCCTGTCCGCAGCCTGCAGCGCAATTTTGTAATATTAATGCCAATTGTGTATCTACTGATACTTTATCTGCAACTGGTACTTCCACTTTATCTGGCCCGGTAATTATTACTGATACTACTACCGGTGATGATTGTAGCGAAGGTGCATTAACAGTAGCCGGTACTCTTGCTGTTGAGCAAGATATGAATATATGCGGTTTTGCGACGGTTGGCGGTGCACGCAATGCTAATTTACTCGCACATGAAGATTTACGTTCAATTCCAGGATGCACCGGATTACCCGTAAATTGTGGTGATGGCAGATTGCTCGTATTGGGCGATGCAGGTGTTTCTGAAGATGTACATGTGTGTGGCAATATTAATGCAAATGTCTTTCATGCATGCCAAACCGGCATTTTTCTTGATGTAATTGTTTATAACTTTATTACGGGTCCCGGAATTGCAGGGCCTGCTGGCTCAACCGGGCAAACGGGTTCAACGGGTCAAACAGGCTCAACGGGGCGCACCGGCGCAACGGGTAGAACCGGATCAACCGGGTCAACCGGATCCAGTGGATCAACGGGGCAAACCGGATCAACCGGACAAACAGGTATTGATGTTACCGGCAGAACCGGATCAACCGGGCAAACCGGGCCAACGGGCCCAACTGGTATCATTGGATCAACGGGGCAAACTGGCTCAACCGGGCAAACGGGCTCAACCGGCCCAACCGGTCCAACGGGACCAACGGGAATTTGTATCACAGGACAAACCGGATCAACCGGATCAACTGGGCAAACCGGATTAGTGGGGCAAACCGGCGCGATTGGCCAAACTGGCTCAACAGGTCAAACAGGATCAACCGGAAGCGGTTCAGCATTTGCAACATTGGTCTTTCCATTCGGAACCATTGATAATACAAATGTACCGATTCCTGCGGGCGCCACAACTGCATTTATTACTATGTGTGGCGGTGGTGGTGGTGGTGGAACTGGAAATATCAATAATAATGGGGGTGCCGGTGGTGGTGCCGGAGTTATTTTTAACTATCCGATTTCTCTTGAGGGCGTTTCTGCTATCACGGTAAATCACGTGGGTGCTGGAGGCACCTCATCGAATTTGAATCCAGGAACAAATGGCGAAAATACCGTGGTTTCTATTGCCATTGGCTCTGATATTTATTACTTAACTGCCGGTGGTGGGGGCGCAGGTGCGCAAGGAAATGGTTCACCCGGTGCCGGTGGTGGCGGTGGAAGCGTTGCGGGAAGTTTAAATACGCCTGCTCCGGCAACAGTGGCTGGCAATTTTGCAACACCCGGCACCGCATCGGGTCCATTCTTGGCAACCGCAAATGGTGGTTTGGGTGGCTTTCCCAGTGGCGCTGACAGATTTTTATCATTCTTTGCATTTGGCGGTGCCGGTGGTGGTGAAGGGCGCCAAGGTTCCCCATCAGGGGATGGAGGAAGTACTTTAGGATTGGCAAGAGGATTTCCTTATGCTGATTCTCGTGCGAGCGGTGGAGCATCTTTGGGCAATGGGGGGTTTGGGGGTAGCGTAATTCCTCCTACTCCTGGCACTGCGCCGGGACTAGGCGCGGGTTCACAAGGTTCCAATTCAGGAGTTGCTACTACTTTCACTGCGGGCAATGGTATTGTGGTTATTCAATTTGCTTAAAATACGGTTTTTTAGTAAGGAGCATTAATGAATGCAGCAAAGTATCTATTACTAACTTTCCTGGGCATGGGAAGTTTGTACGGTTCAAGTCCATGCCCCGCGCCTGCAATTACGTTTTGCAACGTAAATGCGGATTGCGTTTCAACCAATACCCTTACGGTGAATGAGTTGGCGGTATTCGAGGGCCCGGTAATTGTTTCTAATACCGGAACCACCGATGAGTGTTTTGGTGGTGCTTTAAGTGTTGCCGGTGATGTGGGTGTTTTAGAAAAAGTAAATGTGTGTGGATTTGTAACCGTTGGCGGTGCGCGCAATGGAGCATTGCTTGCGCAAGAAGACTTGCGTGCAATTCCTGGGTGCACGGCGCCTACCGGTCCATGTAATGATGGCCGATTATTGGTGATTGGCGATGCAGGAATCACACAGGATTTAGATGTATGTGGTGATATCACTTCAAATAATTTATATGTGTGCACCACCGGTATTATCAATGATGTGATAATTGTAAATACCTTAACTGGTCCTGCATTTTTAATGCTTACTGGGCCAGTTGGCTCCACCGGGCAAACGGGCGCGCAGGGATTAACGGGCAGCAGTCCAACCGGTTCCACAGGGCAAACCGGATCAACCGGGCAAACGGGTGGCACAGGAGTTACCGGATCAATCGGAAGCACTGGATCAACCGGCGCAACGGTTACTGGATTTACGGGAAGTACGGGCCAAACCGGATCAACCGGCCAAACAGGTGCAATTGGATTTACCGGAAATACGGGACAAACCGGATCAGTTGGTAATGCCGGTCCGCAAGGTCCAGTAGGCCCTACAGGCCCTTGTGCTGTTTGTACTACTACCGGCGGAATCGGCTCAATTGGAAATACCGGATTTACCGGAAAAACGGGACAAACAGGGCAAACCTGTTCAACAGTTAGTACTGGTGTAACTGGGCAAACTGGTAGCGGATTTCCTGTTTC
>BTUB01000012.1:0-18408 GCA_045863215.1 Candidatus Babeliales bacterium
AAAGACTTAATTTCTCATCATACTACTTTGTATCGGGATGTGCAGCAACCCACGGCGGTTGTAGCATTTACCATCCCTGGCGCGAATGCTAAAAATGAGCATCTTATGAATGTGGTCGATTTAATTTTATCTGAAGGTAAAGGCTCGCGCTTATACAGAAAACTAGTTGATGAAAAGCAGTTAGTTACTTCATTAAGTGGATTTACCCTCCTTCTTTTTGAGCATGGAATTATGTTTATTGCTTATAATCCTAAAAAGGTTGAAGATATTCCGCTTATTAATAAAATGATCCAAGAAGAGATCGATTCTATAGTAAAAAATGGACTTACCGATATTGAATATGAGCGAGCATTAAAGCAGGCTCGAATGGCATACTATAATTTATTAGAAAGTATTGAGACTCAGGCGCGTGAAATTGGCAAGACATACTTGGCCACCGGTGATGAGAATTTTGCGTTCCACTTTTTAGATAAACCAAAAGAAGAAGTGGAAAAAAAGATCAAAGAACTTTTTGCAACGTATTTTAAGCCTTCGTTTATGCATACTGGTGTTATTTTACCATTGAGCGCGCAAGACAAAGAAGAATGGGCAAAGCTGCAAAAAGAATCTGATGAGTATGATGTGAAATTTTTAGCAGTGCGACAAAGAAATACTCCTATTGAACCCCCATTGTATGCTAAGAAAATTAAGCCTAAAGAAGCTACATTTTTTGAGTTTCCCAAAGCATCTAGTTTTAACCTGAGCAATGGCTTAAAGGTGCTTTATTATAATAATCCAAGCACTCCAAAAATTAATCTAATTTTAAGTCTCAAAGCGCGTAGTTATTATGATAGCCAACCTTTGCCGGGATTGTATAATTTCTTGACCGGTGTTATGCAGGAAGGAACCAAAAACTATTCAGCTGCACAGCTTGCACAAGAGTTAGAATCTCGGGGAATGTCATTAACGATCGCTCCGGGAGTTATAAGTATGGATATGCTCTCATCAGATTTACCTAAAGGACTGGAATTATTAGAAGAAATTATCACAGCTCCTCGTTTTGATGATTCTGAAATTGAAAAAGTACGTGCGCAATTGGTAGCAGAAATTAAAAATTTTTGGGATACGCCGCGAGCTTTTTCAAAACAATTAATTTCTGAAACGGTATATAAAGGCCATCCATACAGTAAAAATACGGTTGGAACCCATGAATCTGTTCAAGCAATTACCAAAAAAGATTTGATGAATCTCCATAAGGAGCTTTTTTCTCCTGATGGTGCGCGATTGGCTATGGTAGGTGATATTAGTGAATATGATTTAAAGCAAATAATAGAAAAATATTTAGGATCATGGAAAGGCTCTAAGGTTGCTGATATTGAATTTCCTCAACTTGAACCAACAAAACCATGCCAAGTGATTCATCCTATTAATCGTGATCAAGTAGTGCTTTGCTTTGCAGGATTATCAGTTTCACGCTTAAATCCGGATTATGATAAATTGCTTATATTTGATCAGATATTTGGTGGGGGAGCATTAGGATCATTACATTCTAAGCTTTTCCAGCTGCGCGAACAATCAGGATTATTTTATACCATTAATGGATCTTTAGTGGCATCTGCAGATGAGCAACCAGGTATGGTAGCAGTGACTACAATTGTTTCGCTTGATCGTTTGGAAGAAGCTGAAAAAGCGATTAAACAAGTGATACAAAATGCCGTAAATGAGATTACCAGTGAAGAATTGCAAGAAGCAAAGCATGCGATCATTAATAGCATGGTAAATAATTTTGCAACCAATAAAAGCATGGCTTCAGTTTTTATCAGTTTAGATCGTTTTGGGTTCCCTTTTGATTATTATGATACACGAGCTCAAAAAATATCAGCAATTACGCTTGAACAAGTAAAAGAAGCAGTAAAAAAAGTACTCAGCAATGAGCGTATGTTTACCCTTAAAATAGGTAGACTAGAAAAACAGGAAAATGAAAAGTAAATTCTTATTGTTCATTCTGCTTGCTCACAGTTTTGGTTTTGCGATGAATAACGCTGATCAGTCTGATTGGTTTTATTCATCGCTACTACAATTAATCAGTGCCGGAGATTATGATAGAGCGTATCAAGTATTTAATTCTAGGACGCAAAGCGATATGATTTATCCATATCAGATTGCTTCATTGCGTGCTGCCCTCAATGCAAAAGGATCATATTTAAATGATCATCCATTTTATAAGCAAATGACTATCTTTTTGAGTATTTATTCTGATGTGCTTCGAGGTTCTTTATTATTAAACGAATATGTAAGTGCAGCCTTTAAAAAATCATAGATCTTATATGCATGTAGCGCTCGCATTATTTTTAAGAATAAGTGTATAGGCAATAGAAGAGCCTACCGCTCTAGACCCAATAATCGGTATAGTTGCTGACATACTTCGCCTCATTAATTAAAAAAAACTGATATGAAAAATTTTTTTTAATTATAAATACACTATTCTAGATACATAACGATGGACATTTTATTTACCGTATGAGTGTATGCAGAACAATCTTATTTTAATCAATGAATTTAAAAAAATAATTTGGCAACATTATGCTACTAATGGTCGTTTTTTTGATTGGCGTGGAGTAGATGATCCCTATAAAGTATTCATCTCAGAGGTGATGCTGCAACAAACACAAACTGCGCGTGTTGCAATAAAATATCCTGAATTTATTAATCGATTTCCTCATTTTCTAGCGCTTGCCAAAGCACCCCTAAAAGATGTACTTTTTGAATGGCAAGGCCTGGGTTATAATCGCCGGGGAATGTATGTGCAGCAAGCTGCTCAGATTATTATGCAAAAGTATGATGGTATCTTGCCCAATGATCCAGAAATGTTAGATGCTTTGCCAGGAATTGGTGCCGCCACCGCTGCCTCGATTTGTGCATTTGCTTTTAACCGTCCAACTGTTTTTATAGAGACTAATATTCGTGCGGTGTTTATTTACTACTTTTTTCGCGGGCGTGAAAAAGTGCATGATAAGGAGCTCATGCCATTCATTGAGACAACTGTTGACCAAGACAATCCCAGAGAGTGGTATTACGCATTAATGGATCATGGCGTATTTTTGAAAAAAAATATCCCAAATCCCAGTAGAAAAAGTGCCCATCATACCAAACAATCAAAATTTGAAGGATCTGATCGGCAAATTAGAGGTTTAATTTTAAAAATGCTTACTAGTGCACCCGAACCATTGTCACCAGATCAGTTAATCTGCATGATTGGGAAAGAGCAGAACAAAGTGATGAAAATCCTGAATCAAATGATTCAAGAGCAATTTATTCAAAATGATGATTTGAAGTTATCAATTAAAGAATAAATTCAATAAAGACTCATTTTTTCGATTTATTATGACATGCATCACCAGAGTTGTGCTTTTCAAGTCGCGGCTGAGCAGAAGTAGAGCTACTTGTGTTAGTTGAAATTGTGGTGATTATCGCTTTAGTATTACCTTCTCCGGGGAAAAAACCTTCCTCATAATGATCATTTGAATTGCGATGAAATAAAAATTTATTTTCACTAGATGGAGGGGTGCAAGAGAAAATAGATACGGTTGTTATACTGAGTAAAAGAAAAAGATGAAGAAACATAGATGCCTTTCAAAAGAGATGATATACACATAAAAGTAAGACTTTTTTGCATATATGTCAATTTGCAGGCATTAAATATGTTTGTATAAGAGCGTGGCTTTGGAGCTTTCTTTCGTGTGATCCACTATCGGTCTTGGATAATTTTTAACAATCTGTTTTGTTTTATTTAAATTATGAATTTCTTTCGCGTTCAAATGTTTGAGTTCTGGCACCCATTTTTTTATATATTCGCATTCCTTATCAAATTTCTTTTGTTGCAGCCAAGGATTGAAAATTCTAAAATAAGGCTGCGCATCGCATCCGGTTGATGCGCACCACTGCCAATTTCCATTATTTACGCAAGGGTCATAATCCACTAATTGTTGTGCAAAATATTTTTCTCCCCAGCGCCAATCGATATGTAGATCCTTTATTAAAAATGAAGCGACGATCATACGCACACGATTATGCATCCAACCAGTGGCATTCAATTGACGCATTCCTGCATCTACGATAGGAAAACCGGTTTTCCCCATGCACCATGTTTTAAAATCTTTTATATCATTTTTCCATGGTAATTTTTTATATTTTTCATGAAATGGTTGGCCAAATACAAAGGGAGAGTGGTATGCAACATGCGTAAAAAAATCCCGCCAATATAGCTGGCGCAAAAGTGGATGAGATGCGCCTAGCTGATCAGCAATATGCCAATATACTTCACGAATAGAAACAGTGCCAAATTTTAAATGAGCTGAAAGGCGAGTGGTTGAATCAAGAGCCGGATAATCACGTGTCTGTGCATAATCGTGGTAGTCTTTGATATCTTTTAAAATGGTCACTGCTTCTGATCTGCCGCCTTTTACACGTAAATTAGGATTTAATTGTGGTAAAATTTTTTTATAGAGATTTTTATGAGAATTTCCTTTTATGGAATTTGTATAAAATGTTCCATGCACTGGTGGCAAAGGTTTGCCTACAGGAAAGGTGAGTGCTTTTTTATAAAAAGCAGTAAAAATGGAATAGGGGGTATTATTTCTGCTGAGCACCTGCTCAGGTTCATGCAAAAGAAGATCATGCTCTTGAATGAAATCTATTTTATTTGTATGGCACAATTTTTCAATGCTTTTATCGCGATTTATGGCAAAAGGTGTATAATCTCGATTGCAATATATTGCATCAATCTTTTCTTGTTTAATTATTTCTTTTATCACATTATGTGTGTTTCCATAAAATAGAAATAGTTTGCCTTCTCTTTTACACAATTGTTCATCAAGTTCTTGCAGGCTCGTGATCATAAATTGGATGCAATTTGTGCTTTTGTATGAATTTTCGTTTTCAACTTGTGCCGGATCAAAAATAAAACAGGGTATTACTTGCGTGCTTTGCGAAAGTGCGCGAATTAATCCACGATTATCAGCAGTGCGTAAATCACGATGAAAAATAAAAAGTGATTTGGTATGCTGTTTCATTTTTTTTCACTCTTTTTACTCACTGAAGTGAGAGTATATATATGAGAATACAAAGTTGTGCGATTGCTTCTGTTTAATGCGCCCAAACATTGCGGCATATGAAGTTGCTGCCCAATCTGGCCATTTGTTTCAGAGGAAGGAGTATCGGGAGACTTTGAGGAAAGATCTTGCATCTCAATGTATTTTGGACTTGATATATTTTTATCATCATCTGAACTCATATGCATAGAATTATTTGTAAGGGCAGTGCAAAATACTGCCCAAAATGCAAGTTTCTTCATTACATATGCAGTTGCGGTTGCGTGGTAAGTGAACGTGACGGATAAATAAGTTCCTGCTCGTCAAATAATCCTGAAAGTTCAAATGCACGCTCCAAGCGAGTTAATCCAATACCGGCGCCATAGCGTGGAAAAAAATCTAAAGATAAGTATTCATCTAGCTCTTTCAGCACGCGTTCTTTGCCGAATTTAAATAAAAGCTCAACATATTTGCCACCGGAGATAGACATAAATTGATCGCGCATAATTTGTTTATCAGTTTCTCGTTCGGCTGATCCAATTGTTTCCATACCATGAAGAAGAATATCAATTTTATTGAATAATCCATTACCTGCATATTTCATGTTCCAAAATGGTTGTGTGCGTGCCGGGAAATGCTCAAGACTAATCACGCTGCCCAATTTTTGCGCTAAAGCAGTTTCATGTGATGCTTCAATAAACTGAGTTTCATATTTTTTGCAGGCTTGTTCATAATCAACTGAAATAGGCATTTCAAAACCAAGATGTGCTATTAATTCTTCCTCTATTTTTTTCAAAGCATGAAAGTCCCCGTGAGATTCAAATTCAAACATAGGAAAAATACGCCAATGTCTCCCTTCAATAGGATTTGTTTCATCACGATAACTTGTGGTAACGCAAAATACACCGGGCCATTGAGGATTTAGGAGAAGCTCATGCTCAAGCCACATTTGTCCTGTTTGTGGCAAAGGATAAACCATATTATTAAGGGTATAATTCGTGACGTTAGCAGGATCTTCGCATGCGGCTAAAATTGAGATGCGTGATTGCGCAGGAACTTCTACAAAGCCTTTTTTTTCTTTAAAGAATTGGCGCAACGAACTTACCATGGTGTGATAATGCAGGGTATTCTTCATTACTTCTCCTTACTAAATTAAAAACGCACAAATTGTTCAAATGCTATACGAAAAGTTCACAATGTGTCAATGTAAAAAAAATTTAGTGCATTTTTGTTGTTAGATTATGGAAAATAAGGAAAAAAGACCAATGTACAAAAAAGTTGTATTGCTCTTTGTAAGCTTCTTATTGGCACGTGGAATGGAAAAATCAGAAAAAAATTTTTTGTTGAATGAAGGAAAGATACTTACGTGTGCCGATATAATAAAAGCTCACTCTGATTTGAATTTAATTCCTTTTGAAAAAGCGAAAGACAAGATACAAATGCTTTCTGAAACTCTTTTTCTTTTGTGTAATCAATGGACTGATGTGTGGGGCCAAGAAGGTCTTAATTTTGCGAAAACACTCATTGAAAAAGGAGCTAATCCTAATTATATCAAAGTTGATATTCAAGCACTTGAATGGGGACTTCAACCACCTTATAAGACTTGTTTGGTATCAAATACTCAAACTCCAAAAGGAATTGCAAAAGGTAAGTTGTTGGAATACTTACAGAATTTAAATAAAACTTGTTGGCGTTTCCAAGAAGAAGCGGAGGGCATTAAAAAGCCCTCCGTAAATTAATATTATTAATAGCGATTTCTACGCCCTCTGCTGCTTTCATGGCGCTCGCCGCTACGGCTACCACCTCGATTGCGTCCACGGTCACCTCTGCGACCACCTCTACGCTCACGTCTGCCGCTGCCAAGAGCCCAATCATCTTCAGAAAGAGGAGCCAAAATAATGCGTGCCTTATGACCCGCAATCGTTTTGCCCTTAAGTTTGCCTAAGACGGTTTCTGCAATTTCACTTGGAAGTTTAATAAAGGTGCGGCGTTTGATTACTTTGAGCTTTTCAACATCATCACGAGTGATACCGGCTTCTTTTTGAATAAAGTTTTCAATGTCACTTTCGCTGATCCCATCATCGGTGCCCAGATTGATCATAATTTCTTGTAAATCTGGACCTTCAAATTCATCCGCCTTAGTGTCTAATGAACCTTTGGCGATGCTGGTAAAATGAAAATCATCTTTTTTGCCCGCGGGGAAGAATTTATCGGATACCATTGCAATAGCAATGTGCTCCAATTCTTCTTTAGAATAATTTGCAACCGTATCTTTTAATTCGGGGCTTGCATTATAGCTGTGACGCTCAGCCAGAGTATTGAGATATTCAAATGCTTTTTGCATATGTACTTTTTGAATATCTTGGCTGCTTGGCACATCAATTGGATTAAGACTTACTTTGAATTTGCGTTCAAGCATGTGAATATAGCGCAATTCATTTTTACTGCCAATAAAGCTGATAGCCGTTCCTTCTTTGCCTGCACGGCCGGTGCGGCCAATACGATGTACATAGCTTTCAGGATCGTTTGGCAATGAATAGTTGATTACGTGGGTAAGATCTTGCACATCAATGCCACGTGCTGCTACATCTGTGGCCACTAAAATAGTAAATTCTTTATTTTTAAATTTTTTAATTACTGCATTTCGCAATGCTTGGCTCATGTCGCCATGCAATGCATTTGCCGGATAGCCCGCAGATGCTAATTGATCTGCTAAATCTGCGGTGAGCATTTTGGTCTGACAAAAAATAAAGCCATAAAAATTAGGTGTGCTATCAATAAAGCGGCATAGTGCCGTAAAGCGATTTTTCATCGGTACCAAAGAATAATAGCCTTTGGTATTAGCGGTGCCTACCTGTTGTTTGCTTGCACTTACACTTACGGTATTTTGCATATGTTCATGCATAATTTGGTTAATACCCGGCTTTACCGTTGCAGAAAAGAGCCAAATTTGACGATCTTTAGGAGTAACAGCCAAAATCTCGTCCATCTCTTCTTTAAAACCCATATCAAGCATGATATCAGCTTCATCAAGCACGAGAGTGCGCACATTGCTTAAGTTTAATGTTTTTCTATTAATATGATCATTAATACGGCCGGGAGTTCCTACCACCACCTGAATGCCTCTTTTTAAAGAAGACATTTGATCACGCATTGATGCGCCACCGTAGATAGAATCAACACTGATTCCCAATGGTTGTGCAATCAAACGTAAGCTTTGAGTAATCTGCACCACCAATTCACGAGTTGGCGCAACGATTAATGCTTGAGTTTTTTTATCGCCAGTATTGATTCCCTGAATTAAGGGAATTCCAAAAGCCAGTGTTTTACCGGTACCGGTTTGGGCTTGGCCCCAGAAATCTACTCGTTCTTTGCTAAGCAATACGGGAATTGCCTTAGCCTGAATATCGGTAGGAGTAGTGATGCCTTGGGCATCAAGGGCAGAAATAATTTGAGGATGTAAAGGAAGTTCCTTAAAGGAAGTAATCATAAGTAAAAAGACTCACAAAATTAGGGTTAATTGGCCCCAAGAACGGGTGCCGGTTCCTGATAGCGCTCAACTACGATACATTGCCCTCTGGGGCGCTAGGGCATCGCTATCAGTGCCCTAATTAAGTATTATTCTAAGGGTAATACAGCAAGAAAATGTTGTCAAATAAAGGGTTTTTGCCTATATTCGTTATGAGCTCAAATGTTTTTTGAGCAACTCTTGAATCATTTTTGGATCCCCTTTGCCTTTAGTTTTTTGCATCATTTGGCCCACAAAGAATCCAAACATTTTTTCTTTGCCCGCTTTATATTCTGCAACTTGGCTTGGGCTGGCTGCAAGCAATTCTTTAACAATTGCTTCAATTTCATCAGATGAACCGATTTGCTCCAAGCCTTTTTCAGCTACGATCGCTTCCGGATCGTGACCAAAGGAAGCCATATCTTTAAATACTTCCTGCGCGGCGCGATTATTAATTTTGCCGTTTTCTAAAAGTGAAATGAGTTTTGCTAACTTCTCAGGAGTTACTTTAAAATCGGCCAAAGAAACTTTTTGCTCTTTGAGTGATCCCATTACATCTCTTAAGATCCAGTTAACCACTTGCTTGCTTGGGTTGAATTTCGTTGCAGCTTCATAATAGTTAGCTAAATCTACATCATCCACTAGAATTTCTGCTTCATACGCAGAGAGGCTGTTTTTCTTCGTGTATCTTTCAAAGCGTTCGAAAGGAAGTTCCGGCATGTTTTTTTTCACGTCATCAATCATTGAAGATGAAACTTGAATAATAGGCAAATCAGGATCTTGGAAGTAACGGTAATCTGCCGCCTCTTCTTTTGATCTCATGGGCGCAGTTTCACCTTTTTTAGTGTTCCAAAGCCGTGTTTCTTGGCGCACTTTTTGGCCACTTTCAAGCAAGCCAATTTGGCGTTCAATCTCGTATTCAATTGCATCGCCAATAAATTTGAATGAGTTAATATTTTTAAGTTCGCAGCGCGTGCCTAATTTTGTATCAGTTTTTTTCTTTACGGATACATTGGTGTCCGCGCGAAATGCACCTTCTTCCATGTTTCCGGAGCAAATGCCCAAATATTGAACGAGTGATCGCAATGCTTTTAAGTATGCTTTTGCTTCATAGGTACTAGAGATATCCGGCTGTGTAACAATTTCTAAAAGGGGCGTGCCGGTGCGATTATAGTCCACAAAACTTATATTACCCGTTGCGTGAGTATTTTTGCCCGCATCTTCTTCCATATGAATACGAATCAGACGAACATTTTTAATGCTGCCATCTTCTAAACGAATGGGAAGAAAGCCATTACTGCAAATAGGATCTTCATTTTGACTGATCTGATAATTTTTTGGCAAATCGGGATAAAAATAATGCTTACGTGCAAAGGTGCAGCTTTGAGCAATGATAGAATTGGTGGCAAGGCCCGCTTTTATCGCAGACTCTACCACTTTTTTATTTAATACTGGCAACGATCCCGGTTGTGCAGTGCAGATATTGCAAATGTTTGTATTGGGTTCTTGGCCGGTTTGATTGGGGCAAGCACAAAAGATTTTGCTGTTAGTGTTCAATTGCACATGTACTTCGATCCCAATAGTGAGTTCATAATCGGGATAATGATCAAGGACGGATGCTGTTTTTGACATACTATTATTTTTCGATTTTGAATTGATTGATGCTTAAATTTTTATCGCTTGTTAAAGTAATTTTGCATTTATATGCTTTTTCTAAAGATAAAATGGCATTGTATTCAATGCTGGTCAAGTGGTTAAAAATATCCGGGTGTACGCGTAACGTAATTTGAGGGCTGATTTTGCTATCTTTTAAGCGCTCTTGCACATGGCGCAATAACACATGTCCCTCGGTTTCAATCGATTTTACCGCGCCCAAACCTTTGCAGCAACTGCATTTGCTCATAAGTTGTTGCATCAAAGTAATGCCGGATCGTTTACGCGTCATTTGCACAAGACCAAATTCTGATATTTTGAGTACCACCGATTGAAATTTATCTTTTTCCTTGAGCATTTTTTCAAAATGACGAAACAATTTTTGTTTGTTGCCGCCGGAGCTCATATCAATAAAATCGATTACAATTAATCCACCTATATTTCTCAGGCGGAGTTGGCGTACCACTTCGCTGGCTGCTTCAAGATTAGTAGCTAAAATGGTTTCTTCTAAATTCTTTTTACCCGTAAATTTACCGGTATTTACATCAACCACTGTCATTGCCTCAGTAGTTTCAATGATTAAAGATCCGCCCGATTTTAAAGGTACCTTTTTGTCAAGCGCGGCATCGATTTGCTTTTCAATCTCATAAAATTCAAAGACTGATGCAGGTCCCTCATATAATTTTATTCGTTGGCTATATTCAGGTGCGATAGACTTTACGAATTTATAAATCTTGCTCAGGCCTTCTTTATTATCGGTGATTACTTCTTCTACATCATCATCAAGATGATCTCTCACGATTTGTAAGGGAAGCTCAATATCTTGAAACACTTTTTCTTTAGGTTTTGCCGCCTTAAATGAATTTTGCACATAATCCCAGGTATCAAGAAGAAACTTGATATCCTTTACAATCTCATGATCTTGCCGACCGTCGCTTGTGGTCCTAATAATGGCACCCATTCCATCAGGGAGTGCGCCTTTTACTATTGCTTTTAAACGAGATCGTTCTTCACGATCTTCGATTTTTTTAGAAACGCCAATACGGGGAATGTTGGGCATTAAAACAATAAATCGTCCGGGCAAGGTGAAACAAGTGGAAAGCTTTGCACCTTTTTCATATACCGGCTCTTTGCTTACTTGCACCAGAATCTGATCACCTTCTTTAAAGATTTTGCTGATATCAATCTGCTCCCGTCTGATTCGGGGGGCCGGAGCCTCTTCATCATCAAGTTGCGAATGTTTGCTAATTTTTTCAATTGCCAGATCGCGATCGATTTCAGAAATGTGTAAAAAACCGGCTTTTTCCTGGCCAATATCCACAAATGCCGTTTGAATACCGGGTAATACTTTAGTTACAATACCTTTGAAAAAAGCTCGTTCTAACGGATTTTCAGTATGACCGGTAAAGTAAATATTTTGCAAAAGCCCATCACTGGTAATAGCAATACGGGTTTGCCAAGGGTTTTCATTTATTAAAATTTTTTTCATGCGGTCTGCCATTTTTTGAGTTAATTCTCTTTAACTATAGCGTATTTTGCTTATAATTAGTAGAAAATAGGCAAAATTTATGATAAAGTCCTATGCCGTTAAGTAAATTTACCTCATTTCCTTTTTTCAACTTAGGGAGTATTCATGAATAAACAGTTTCTTCTCTTGCTTGCCGTAATTGCTCTGATTCCAGGCTGCGGATTCTTTAGATCAAAAAAAGCAGAAAAATACCCCGTTGATCATCGTGAAATAATGACTGATGTGGATATCCCGGTAGCCGAGGACGGTATTAAGGATTTCTTTGACCAAGATTTAGACAAAATGGCTCTTGCTGATGAAGATGAGAATCAATACGCTTGGATTGAGGGTGGCAAGAACCCCAATGGCTTCAAAAAAGTTTATTTTGACTTTGATAAATACAATATCAAAGCAACTGAAAAAGAATCTGTTGCTCAAGATGTTGCACGCATGAAAGAAATGCTGGCACAAAATAAAAATGTAACTTTTGTAATCAATGGTAATGCGGATCATGCTGCCGGCTCTTCTTATTACAATCGCATTTTGTCAGAAAAACGCGCAAAAGTATTGAAAGATCAAGCAGTTGCTGCAGGAATTCCATCAAGCAAAATTAAAATTGTGGGCCGCGGATTTGACGTGCCAGAAGTGGTTAATGGCAAACCGGTAACTGGCGATAAAGATCAACAATGGTTGAATCGCCGTGATGAAATTCAAGTAATTGCTGTGGCAGCATAATAATTTAGCAGGGCCCGGAGAAATCCGGGCCTTCTTATTTTTTACCTTCATTAGGGCAAATATATGAAATATTATTTTTTATTACTTTCTATCTTTTTTATTACTTTCTCCTTTGCGATGCAAAATAAGGCTTCTGAGATTTTGGCAGCACACCGCGAAGTTCGAAGAGCCAATCATCATATTTTGCAAGGCATTTTAACAAGAAACCGCATAGTGGCAATTAATGTGATTACCAAAGAACGCAAAACTCGGTTTAATAGAATGAATCAAAGGCAGTACTGCGGAAGAATCTATAGAAGAGGAACAAAAAGTTCTTATGCTATTTCTTCAGCTGCTGCGCAAGTATGGGCGCAGAGATTAGAAGAGCAACTGCCTACCAGTTTTGTTCATCCTTCTCTATTTAGTAAATAAATTGTTGATGTGCCAGCGTAAATCAAGAATTGCCTGTCATGAAATAAGAATTAAAGTATAAGTATGAAAAATATCTTAATTTTACTAGCCTTAGGGACCACGATGTTTGCAATTGATTCAACCAAAAAAGAACCCATTTTACCAGTCAAAATAAATCAAAAAGTACTCAAGAATCCCATCAAAGTTGAATACACGAATTATCGAGGTCAAAAAGGAATTCGCACCATTATTCCGCTAAGTTATGAATTTGGTAGTAATGAATATCACAAGCAAGAGCAATGGTTGCTAAAAGTATGGGATTGCGATCGCCAAGCTGAACGCGTCTATGCAGCAAAAGAAATCACTCGCTGGTTTGTGGAGTGATTATTGCAAGTAATAAAGTGTCATCGCTTAGAATATTATTTTTTTTGCATTTCATTTTTAAGGAATTCAAAAAGCTCTGAATTATATTGTGTTGGATTGGCATGTGCCAGAGCAAGTGGAGTGATTCCCTTATGATTAGTTTTGTGTGGATCCAATCCTGCTTTTAAAAGCATAATAATCATCTGTTTGCGTTGTTGCAAAAACTTTTGATGTAATTGCTCTTTATTTGGGGTTTGCCAAAAGTCTTTCTTACCTGCACAATGGCGCAGCAATAATTCAAGTACGGTATTGCCTTGATCATTAGTTTCATTGGGATCAATTTTTGAGGCAAGAAGAGTTTGCAATATTTGTATGCGCGCCTTCTTTTCTGGTTTAAGAATATCCTGTGAAGGATTACAAATTTTATGCAGAAGTTTTAATGATGATATATTACTAAGAGGTATAAGATAGTTAACATTCGTAATACATTGTTTGTTCACTGCGACTTCTAAGGGTATTTGCCCGAATGCATCAGCTTGATCCAAAGGAATATTATGCACTTTAAGAAGCATTAAAATTTCAAGATAAGATTTGTGCTCTGCAGCTGCGGTTGCGAGTGTCTTTTTTGAAAACTTTGGCAGGTCAGAAAGCGGCTTGCTCAAATTTTCTTTTTTTTCGATGAGAGCGATTGCATGATTCCACAGCAATTGATAATCTTTGTTTTTTTGAGTGTGTAATTCCTCTTTGCCCGGCAATTGTGTGCAATCAATATAGGGAGAAAGAGAAACTAATGGAGGTACATATACAAAAGCATCATCCTCGCAAAGCTGTTCCAAACTAAAGCTATTGCAATCATGCTTATTATTCAAAAGTCCTAATTCTTCCAGAATTTCTTCTATGGGGCGCTCTCCAAAATCCGATAATGGAAATGTATCAATATATCTATGAGGAGTTGGTTGTTGCATGCCTATGGTCTGTGATATCTGAAAAATACACAGCATAATTATTCGCTTCATTATTCTCTTCCGCATTTACGTTTTATATGGATATGCAAGTTTTAAAATATATCTGAGTATATCAGGCGGCATAGATTTAAAGGGAGATTTTGCTTCTGGTTTTTGGTTTGTTTTTAAAAATGCCAGAAGTATTTTGCATAATTTTGCGCGTCTTTTATTATGAGAAAATGCTGTATAAATATTTAAATACGGATCAACCCAGTTAATTCTTTGGAAAAATAATGTATTCCCTTGAGTATTAGTTTTATCTAAGTTTGCTTTATTTGCTAAAAAAGTATCAATAAGTTGCTTTCGAGTATCATGAAATATTTTTTTTTCTTGAGGCGTAAGTAATGCAGAAACTTTATTTCCATAATAGCAAGCCACTAAGCCAAATGAAGAAGTATTCCCTAGAAAATCTTGTGCATTTGCATCTGCACCTGCTGCCAAAAGCCATTCAACTGACTGCTGGCGCGCTTTAATTTTTTTAGCATCAAAAGAATCTTGAGTAGGTGTGCAGAGCGCGTGCAGAGGAGTTTGCCGATCTTGTGATTGCTGATAGCAAGAATGATTAGGATTTGCCTTAAAATAAAGCAATGTGCCAATTATGCGATGTGCACAAGCTTGAGCGGCATATAAAAGTGGTGTTTTTCCTAATGAGTCTTTCACATCCGGATTGGCTCCATGAAGTAGTAAGAGCCACGCAGTTGCAAGATGTTCATCACTTAGTGCCGCAGTTATCAGTAGAGGGCGATCATTTTGTACCGGGGCATTTAGATCTTGCTTATTGGCAATATATTGCCAAGCCAAAGCATATAAGTTTGTTGCCTGCTGAGTTTTAGGAATCAATTTCTTGTGTGTGATTGGCAAAGCAAGAAAATCCATTGCGTTTATTGTGGTAAAACTTATGCAAGTAAGAAAAATTGAAAAAAAAAGAGACGTAGTGCGCATGATTTAACTTTTCGAATTTAAGTAGTTGGTTAATGAGTTTATTAACAGCATGCTGATGATATATTTTTTTACCATTATTTTCCTACGCAAAATTCTCTAAACACCATATCCATACTTGTTTCACTAATTTCTTTGCCTGATAATTCTGCTAAATGTGCAATCGCATCATTGAGATGAATAGAAAGAAGCTCATACGCAATCTGCTGCGATCTGAGCATAGTTTGAATATCATTTAATTTGTTTTCAAGTGCAAGCAAAAGATTATATTGCCGTTGATTAAGCAAGAAGGGTGATGCGATATCGGCAAAAAGGGAGGTGATCTTTTGTTGAATTAGTTGTTCGAGTGTATCGATATTATTTTTTGTTTTGCTGGAGACATGGATGGTTCGAGACCCGTCTTCGCTAAGGCTACGCCGGACAAGCGAGTTCTGTTCCCAGCCTTCGCATAAGGTTTCAGCTGATGGAAGTTGTTTTTCGTTTAGAGGCGTCTCTGTCCTCCGAAGCTTAAGCGTAGGAGAAACAAGGTGGTCACATTTCGTCATCACTAAAATTATTTTACTCGCATACTTTTCTTGTAACTGTGTATACACACTCTTTTCTTCTTCATTTAATTCACGCGTGCTATCATGCGCCAATAAAATAATATCTGCCTTGTGGGCTTCTTCAAAAGATCTTCTAATTCCCTCTTGTTCAATAATATCTTGTGTTTGGCGTAATCCTGCAGTATCCACGAGTGTCCAAAAGTTGCCATTTTTATACAATCCTGCCTCAATACTATCGCGTGTGGTACCTGCCTGTGCATTTACAATTGCTCGTTGTTGATTAAGCAGCGCATTAAAAAGTGAAGATTTTCCGGCATTCACACTGCCAATAAGTGCGATGCGCACTCCTTGGCGAATCTGCTGCTGTTGATTAAATGTTTTTTTAATTTCAGCAATCGACTGTTTTATTCCTGTAATCATGGTGCTAATTTGGACGCCCAGTTCTATTTCTTCATCGAGAAATTCAAAGCTTGCCTGGCAAAATGCAAGCGCCTTCATGAGTTCCAATTCAATGCCAGCTAGCCAGGAAGAAAAACTTCCCGATAGCTGGGCAAGAGATTGTTTGAGTGCCATTTGGGTTTGGGCATGAATTAATTCATTGATTGCTTCTGCTTGCACCAGATCAATTTTGCCATTGATTACCGCACGCTTAGTAAATTCGCCTTCTTGCGCTAATCGTGCTCCCGCACAAATGGCCAAGGAGATGATTTCTTCGATAATAAATGGATTATTATGGCAGGTGATCTCCACCGTATCTTGGCCAGTAAAAGTACGTGGGCCATGCATGAGTAAAAAAAGTACTGAATCAACACGATTGCCATTTTGATCCATTATTGAGCCATAATGAATAGTATGCGAAGTCAAAGCAGCTAATTTTTTGCCGGATGCAAGGCGTGCAATAGCGTCTGCGATTAAAATTGCATCGGTACCAGAAATGCGCAATAATGCGATTGCTCCGCTTCCACGGGGTGTGCATTGCGCGATAATAGTTTGTTCATCAACGGAGTGAAACATAGTAAACCTCTTAAATTCTATGCTTCACTACATAAAAACTACTTCCTTGGGCTTTCCAATACAATCCGTAGTGATCGCAATGGCTTGCCTACTTTTTCACGCACTGCTTCCATAGCAAGCATGCCCCAGCTTTTTAGTTGAGTTTCCTCCTGGCGGGCATCATCAAGCACCGGGCCACTCAGATTAATTTTTAGATAATTGTGAGACACCTGAGCATTCACTGTGATATCAGGCTTGCCCATAAGTACCAAAGTTTCCTTGATCCATTCTTGCGCTACTTGTACCATTTCAGGCGCCCATATTTCACGCTCTTGGGTATATCCTTGCTCGGAGCTTTCGTGGCGAGGACGACGATCAGCGGGCCTATCTCCTCTGCGTGGGCCGCTAGTTGTTCCTTGAGAACGATTTCTTTGATCTTGGCGCTGCTCGAACCCGCGATTTTCACGCGGCTCTCGAGGTTGACGATTATCTTGTCTGTCTGAATAAGATTCTCTGCCTTCTTGGGATCCGCGATCAAAGCGCTGTTGGTGCGGACGACGTTGTTGATCCGTAGATTCAGATTTGTTGCCATGTTGGCGCAAAGTGACCGGGCGTTGTTGCGTATTTCGCTGCTGCGATACAGAATCTTTTGCTTTTACCGTAACAGTTGCTTCATTGAAGAAAAACGCAACTTTGGCCGATTTTGAAGTTTTGAGACCAAAAAAGCTAGTTTGAGGCAATTCTAATACTTTTATGCTAAATTCCGTGGGTTGGCCTGCGCGATTCCATGCGGTTTCAATTGCCTTGGCAATCGATGATGCTTCTTCCATAATTGATTTCATATTTTTTATTAACCTTTGTAAATTTGTTAGATGCTACTCGCTCATTGCTGGTTAGAAATATTTGCGCTATTTAAGGGGTTTTTAATGACCTTAGCAAGAAATTCCACTGTTGCCAAATTCATATATTCCGAGCATTTGAATAAATACATATTGGGGTTATTGATAATTCATCCTGCATCTCTTATGCAGTTGAATAGGCGGATAAAATCCGCTTAAATTAGTCTTTTTCCTGAAAGGAATGTGGCCCATTGGCTTTTTAAAACCCAGTTTGAGGCCGGTTGTCCGTCTACGCTTCCACTTCGTTGCTTGTTGCGAGCTAAAGAAGACGCAGCTTTGCCGGACAGTCTACGCATGGTGCTTAATTCACTTTACTTTTCTTCCTTATAAAATGGCAGCGCCAGGCGTAGCCCTTATGGGCGTAGACTGGAGCGGGAAACGGGACTCGAACCCGCGACCTTTGCCTTGGCAAGGCAACGCTCTACCAATTGAGCTATTCCCGCATTATTTCAATATAACGGTTCAAATGTATCATTCCACGGGTATTTGTCAATAATATGCTTATTTTTGGGGCAAAAATCAGGGTAAAAGGCGATTCAATATCGAATGTTTACAGATTGAATAAAGCATTGAATGTGCAAATAGAGCTATGTTATGATATAAATGATGGATTAAGGTTATAATAGAAAATAATGGAGTGCCTTAAAATGAATAAAATAATTGCAAAATTATCTATACTCATGTTGCTGGCAATAGCTGGAAACGCCTTGTCAATGTTTCGTCCTGATCCAAATTGGCTTGTGCCGCATTTGATTACTCTTAATGCTCCAGCTACCACGCAGACTCAAGCAGATCAACAAGCG